>JBAYMI010000041.1:0-11314 GCA_041663625.1 Methanoregula sp. | reverse complement strand
TTATAGTAGTTCGAGATACATGAATTGATGGAATGGATAAGAAAGATTTGCTGTATATGGGAGCAGCACTCGCGCTGGTGCTCATCATAGCCCTTGTGATCAAACCCATGGCTACCGGGCAGCCGATCAATACGGGGATTCCTGTGCCTGCAACCCAGCAGCCGGTTGCGATAATCCCGGCACAGAATGCGAGCGATTCCGTTACAATCCCCGTGACAACGGTCACTACGGTTCCGACAACCGTACCTACGCCCGTGCCGACGTGGAATCCCCAGGGATCCCAGACAGTTGGATTTGTAAATCCATCCTCGTACGGCCTGGTATCAAATGAGACCCCGCTGACCGGTACGAGATTAAATATTACCGGTCCTGACACGAACATGACCACCTTTGCCACCATTTCCTCGTCAACAGGGAGCAGCGGCACTACGGATGTTATGTATATTCCCTTCCCTTACTGGGAGATTGTTTACACGGTCAATCCTGCGGGAGAACTGGATCCAGCTTCCGTTGAGATTCAACCTACAAAGGGCCAGGGATTATCTTACAGCGGCATATCGGGTTCGTATTCCACGGCAAAACCCGAGTTCACCATCCAGGTTATGGATGGCGACGATCCCAACCGGATTGTACGGACAATCACTCCCCCGGGAGGGATTGATCTGGATCTGTGGACGGGTGTTGAAAGTGACAAAGAAGTGGACACTGAAGACAATACGCATTTTAAAACAAACCAGATGCAGTCTATTGATGAGGAGATTGATGCCGTTGATCCCCGGCCATGGACTGAGAAGTTCTACGAAGGTCAGCGGCATTACTACTTCATCATCACCTCCCAGTCCCTGAATTCATATTCCGTAAAAATCCAGATCCCGACCCGGTATGTCGGGAAATACTAGGCTGCGCTCCACCCCGATACTTTTTTTATTCCGGATTGATCCCCATTGAATGTGAATCAAGAACCTGCTGGCAGATCCTGATACAATAATGCCAAAACGTAAAAAAAGAGACTATGGAATACGTTAATCGAATTTCTTCTTGCCCATGGATTCGATGTACATGTACTCTTTCCCTACTTCAATCGTACCGGCCTTCTCTTCCGGAATGGGAATCTCGAAGTTGGTGAAATCCTTCATGTCCATCAGTTGTGCCGTGGTTCCGGCAATCGAGAGTACCTGCCCGCTCTTGCGCTCTACAATCGGCACGTAGGTCTTTGCCGATACCGGCTGGACAATGGACCTCTTGACACCGTCAAAGATACCAACGGCATCGATACGGGCTTTTGCCGCGCCGTGTTTTCCCGGCTTTGACGTAGCGATACCGACAACCTTGCACGGTTCTTCTTCGATTACGATATATCTTCCTTCCTTGATCTTTCCTATTTCTGTCTGTTCCTTCATGGTTTACACCTGGATTGCTCTAATCCATTACACGCGTTAGTAATTTATCTCTGTTGCATTACATAAATACAACGTAGAAAAACAGGCAATTCAGGAAACTACCGGTTTATGAAAAACGATTTCTTCTCCGCATGCAGCCATATGGCCGGACAGGTCGAAGAGAGTATCGGGAACCTTGTCGGAACCGCAGAGGGGGGCAGGACCGTACGGATGGGTGCGGATCTCACCCCCACCAAGTTGATCGACCAGGTGGCTGAAGACATTATTATCAGTTACCTGAAAGAGAATCCGCTCTGTTCACTCCTTATCAGTGAGGAAGCGGGCAAGGTGCCATTTGATGGCAAAGAAGGGACGATCTTTCTTGACCCGGTCGACGGTACTTTCAACGCGGTTGCGGGCATCCCGTTTTATGCCCTGTCTATTGCCTATGCCCGTGAGGGAGTTGTCGAGAAAGCATATGTCCGCAACCTCTCGAGCGGAGAGACCTTCACCGCAGAAAAAGGGAAGTACGCGCGATGCGACGGTAATGACATTCATGTCTCGGATGTTGTCAATCTGGACGAATGTGCAATGAGCGTGTACGGGCGGAAGTTCGATCCCACCCGGGTGATGCAGCTGGGCCAGAAAATCCGTCGGTGGCGCCTGCTTGGCGCGTCCGCCCTGGAACTCTGCTACGTGGGGTGCGGGAGGATCGATGGGTTCATCGATCTCCGTGGAACCCTGCGGGTAACGGATGCCGCAGCCGGCATGCTCATCTGTTCCGAGGCCGGGGGCAAGGTTACGGATCTGAATGGTAAAAAAATCCAGTTTCCCAATGAAGTGACCATTGGCCGGTGTATTGTTGCAACCAACGGTGTCCTGCATCACAAGGTTGTCGAGTACCTGAGGTGACGGCAGATGAAAGCGGTGATTGTTTCACGGGTGGATAACCGGGAGGCACTTGCATATGCCCGAACCGTGCGTCAGATTCTTGATGATGCCGGCTGCGCAACCGTCTTCGATAACGATACCGGCGCTGCTCTTGGTGAGACAGGGGTCTCCCTTAAAGGAACCGATGCGGATGTTGCCGTTGTCATCGGGGGAGATGGCACAATCCTGCGGACGATCCAGGGAATGGATACGCCCCTGCCGGTCCTTGGCATCAACTGGGGCGAGGTGGGATTTCTTGCCGACCTTGAACCATCAGAAGCCCCGGCATTCCTGCGCACACTTCCCTTAGGATTTTCCGTTGAAGAGCGGATGCGGATCTCCCTTGCAGGTGATGATACCCCTCTTGGCGTGGCACTGAATGAGGCGCTGATCGTCACCACCCGCCCTGCAAAGATGCTGCGTTTCTCCATCGTCATTGATGGGACAATCGCGGAACAGTTCCGGGCGGACGGTCTCCTGGTCAGCACGCCCACCGGCTCAACCGCCTATGCCATGAGTGCGGGGGGACCGATTGTCGATCCCCGTATCCAGGGATTCCTCCTGGTTCCGCTTGCGCCCTATATGCTATCGTCCCGCCCGCATCTCATCAGTGACAGCCGGAGTCTTGAGATCCGGCTGGAAAGCGCCAAGCCGGCCAAACTGGTTATTGACGGGCAGCAGACCATTGATCTCGGGTCATCCAGCACGATTCACGTGAAGCGGCACCCGGTCCCCGGCCGGTTTGTTGACGTGAAACGCAACTTCTTTGAGAAAGTGGATAAAAAACTCCGCAGTCTCTGATATTTGCAGAGAATTGCACCATCCGGTACACTTTTTATCCGCTGGTTCTCCGGTTGATAAAATTTCAGCAGCGTGCAACAACCAAAATAAAGGCTTATCTTGAAGGGCGATCTACTACTTGTCAGGTGGTTAGAGTGCAGGTCTCCATGAAACTCGAGATGAAAGATTCGCCCGGCCAGCTGGTAGCGGCATTAAAGCCTATTTCGGAGGTTGGCGGGAATATCATTGCGGTCATCCACCAGTGCGAACCGGACCAGGACACCGATATCCTGGATGTCCAGATTGTTCTCGAGTTGCCGGAGGGAAGACTGGAAAACCTTATCGCCCTTTTAAAAGAACAGGGCGTCCATATCCAGCGTATCGGCAAGGAACGGCTCTTGTATAAACGGTCCGTGATCCTGATCGGGCACTTGATGCACACCGATCTTTCCGATACGGTTGGCCAGATCGATTCAACGGGATTTGCCGAAGTGTGCGAGCTCTCCATGAGCATGCCGGCAGTCAGTGAGCGCTCATCATCGAGGATAACGATCAAGGCCCTGAGCAAGGATGATATGGAGTCGGCACTTGCCATTCTGCGCCAGGTCTCGCAGAAGAAAGCCCTTCTTATGATTGAACCCCTGGAGGAGATCTCATGAAGGTCGCGCTGATCGGTATGGGATCGGTAGGCCGGGGCGTTGCCGGAATGATAGCGAAAAAGGATCTCGGCCTGACCATCACCGGTATCGCAGATTCTAAATCCGGCGTCATTAACAACAACGGGATCAACATCGCCCAGGTTCTCGCGGCCAAGAACAAGACCGGGTTATGCGGGGACCCGAAGATCACGGCCGCAGAGGTGATACAAAATGCGGATTACGATGCCCTGATCGAAGTGACGCCAACCAACGCTCTCTCCGGGGAGCCTGCTACCGGTTACATCGAGGCTGCGCTCAAACGAAAGAAACACGTGGTCACCTCAAACAAGGGACCGGTGGCGCTCCACCATAAGGAACTCATGGCACTGGCGCAGGAGAACAATGCGGCGTTCAGGTACGAGGCAACGGTTGCCGGCGCAATCCCCATCATGCACACGCTTGAACACGGACTTGCCGGCAACGAGATACTCGCGCTGTATGGAGTTTTAAACGGTACCTGCAATTACATCCTTACCCGGATGGCAGACGAAGGGCTCACGTACGAACAGGCCCTTATGGAAGCGCGCGAACTGGGATATGCTGAAGCGGATCCCACGTATGATGTCCAGGGCATCGATGCCGCGATCAAGCTGGTAATTCTTGCGAATACAATCTGGGGCAATGACGTGAAGCTTGGGGATGTTGACCGGACCGGTATCGATCTTCTCACTGCCGATGCGCTCCGTCTCGCTGAAGAGGAGGGCTGCACGATCCGCCTGATTGCCGAAGCATGCCCCCGCAAGAACCTGTTCCGGGTCTCTCCCCGCATTATCGGGAAGACGCATCCTCTCGTAACGGAAGGCACGCTGAATGCGCTCACGCTGGAGACTGACATGGCCAAGGAGATTACCCTGATCGGCCGGGGAGCAGGATCTGTCGAGACGGCAAGCGCCATCATCGGGGATCTGCTGTTCATCCGGGATTGTCATGTCCAGCGTGCTTGAACACCGCCGGCACTACCTGCGCCTGATGCGCCAGTTCACGCTCGACAACGGGCAGTTTACGGTCACCGATATCCAGAAGTCGGCCGGGATTCCCCGGAGCACCGCGCAGGACTGGGTGAACCGGCTTGTCCGCGAAGGCTGTGTCCTTATCCGCCACGAGAAACGGGGCCGGAGCCCGGCCCGGTATGCGGCGATCAGCGCGATCCCCTCAAGCACGTGCCGCCGGATCTTCACGACCGTTGATGGGGACAGGGTTGCAATTTATCATGACTGCATGAGCGGTGCGTGTGCCGCATTCTGCGGGTACCACCACGCGCTTGCCCGGGGTATTCTTTCCCACGTAGAACGGGACGGGACGCTCCTGCGGGAGTCGGCCCGGCTGGGCACGGCGGAAATTGCGGTCGGGCTCCCGCCAAAGTCCGCGGTCGGGGTATATGGGATTGAGCGCCAGGAGGATCTTATCGTCCAGCATATCCGCTGCATTGGCGGGCCGGCGTACTCCCTGTCTGATATGATGTCCCGTGCGGAGGGGGTTGTCAGGGTTGAATCGCAGCACAGGGAACATATCGTGGAGGGGAGTATCCGGACAAAAGCGCTGATGCAGGTGACCCTCGGGATCGATGATACGGATTCCCCGGAGGGGGGCGCAACCTTTGCGCTTGCCCTTGCCCTTCTTACGAATCTGAGCCGGATGAAAGGTGTCATTCCCATCAGCCATCAGGTAGCCATGCTGAACCCGGATATTTTCCGGAAAACTGCGGGGAATTCTGCAAGTGTTCTTGAACTGGCAGTACAACCGGAAAAATACGCTGCGCTGGTGGAGCGGGCACGGAGGTTTATTGGCGATGAATCGCTCTCCGGGGAATGGGGCATGGCAATCCGGCAAGGCCTCTGCATGCCGGAAGGGCTCCGCGAGTACGGGAGGATGGTCCGGGAAACGGTGATCACCCGGCCTGTTGCCGAGGCAACCGCGGAACGGTTCGGGATAGCATTGTGTGGCGGCAATGGCGTTATCGGAGCTCTTGGCGCTGTTGCACTGGCGAACCTTCCGCATGAAGTGCTGCTGGATCCGGGCCGGAATGAATTTTAACGGGCGAGCGGATCTGAAAAAAATATGATGGGGCCGATTGGATAAATTCTGGAAAGGGTTTGCTGAAAAAATTACTTTGTAAAATTTTACGTGACGCTCTTGGGGGATCCGGTTCCTGTCTCATCGCATGCGTCAGGTATCTGGCAGAGAGAAAACGCGTTCCGGAAAATACCGGGTACTTTTTCACAGGAACGAAGCCGGCTAAAAAATTTTCATGAGCGCTTTCTGAAAATTTCAATGCACTTCGCTAAAAAAATCCGGGCGTGACCGGAGATCTCCAGCAGGATTTAAAAAAATTCCGGCATTCATGGGAATCTCTTTTGCGCCAGGTTCGCTTCCGGCACCCCCGGTTCAGCTACTCTCCCAAACCCCCCATTTCATACCGGGTATATACGAGAGATGATCCCTGCCCCTCCCACATTCTCCGTCAGAGACCCCCCTCAACCCTCTGTCAGACACCCCGCCCGGGTACCACTCTCCGACGTGAAAACCATGATCCGGATCGGATCCGGGTACCCGGCGCCACGTCCAATACCCTAAGGAACCCCCGGTTTTGCCCTCCAACCGCATCTATAGGCGTCTTTTTGCTGGGTGATTTTTGACGATTTGTTTCAATAATCCGGAATGACAGGATTCATAGAGATCGGCAGATTAAAAGGGGTCTATTAGGGAAGTTTTCCGGGTGCGGATTATGTGGATTCACGATAATCCGGGCGATATTTGCAGGAATCCAAAAATTAATAGCTGGTAATCCCGCGAATTTGGTGAATATGCGGGTCCGGGGCAGGTAATCCGGGGCTGTTTTGGGTCCGGATCGAGGGGGGACGGATCATACTAAAAAGAATCCCCAGGTTTGGACCAGGTTCTCATGATCATCAGGGTATATCCCGGGAGAAGATACTGGCGGGCTCTTCGGGAGGTGGGGTGTTATCCTGGTAAAGATTGGGGTGTTATCGCATTCCGCTCATTCAGGTGGGGGAAGGGGGGGATGGAGATTGTAGGATTACAAGGGAGTTGAGTGAATGGTTTTTTGAAAATTATTTTCCGGAATTTACAGGAATTTTTTTGGAAATTTTTGCCCTGATGAAATTTCCATGAACAACGTTCGCACCCGAATCATGAACAATGCTAAAAAATAATGAGACGGGGGGATCCCCGCTTCGTGGGCATTCCCCTCATTGCGATGGGGTTGCATTGGCGTTATTGCAATGCGCCACGTGTCATATAATGGCTGGGGGTACACGTGGGGGGGTCGACATATGTTTCTCAATTGGTCTCCCATGAAAATCATTTACCTTAAAAGAAAAAGTGATGGGGGTGTCGCATGGGTACAAAAATTTTTCCGGGCGATGGGATGCAGCACCACCCTCACCGGATATTTTCAGTTGCCTCCGGATTTGCAGGACTCATTTTGAAAATAGTGTATTCATAAAATACCATTTTGTATAGTGAATGCTCCAGGATTATGGCGAAAATTAAAAATCGGCCTCATGTAACTACTGAATTTTAGATGGCAAAATTTAAATATGAACATGTGGGATAGTTTGATCATACAGTGTCCTGCCCAGCATTGGGCATTTTCAAGGTGTTTGAACTTATGGCATTTACTAAGAATGATGAAGCAGTATCACCGGTCATTGGTGTGATCTTAATGGTCGCAATCACGGTGATCCTCGCGGCAGTTATCGCCGCGTTTGTATTCGGCATGGCAGGGAACATCCAGAAGAGCAAGGTCGTTGCAGCAACGGCATCTGAAGTGACTAATTCTGCTGGAGATCACATCATCTCTATTACCTATCAGGGAGGTCAGGACTCGGCAGATGTAGAAAAATTAATTTGGTCCATTAATGATCAGACGTCTCCAAGTTCCAAAACCAGCCCAAGCGTTGGATTTACTGCCCGGGGAGATGGAACAGCAGATAAGAATCACGTTGTTGTATCAGCAGAATTCACTGACGGCGCAACTCAGGTCGTTCTTGATACCTACGTATAATTTTTTTTTATTTTTAATTGTTGAGATCTATTCTTTTGGTATCAACGATTATTAATGGGAATCTATTTTGATTATTAGGTATTGTTAATACACTTCGTATGGGCACTATGAATGAGAAATTGAATTTCAGATCAAATTGTCATAAAAAAGTGTCTCTCATTTTATAACAATAAATACTGAAAAGTAAGAGAATGGGCACTCCCAAGGGGATAGATATTCCGGCAGGTCCATTAAAAAGTGCTCCATATTGCATCATTATGGAAACCAAAAATCCTACGCTGGCGAAGAACATAAAAATGGAAATGATATGTGCTCTCTTCTTATGGGGTTCTATATTTGTCATGAGTGCCACGACTGTTGCTGCTGCTAAAAAAAATGATGCAATTGTCCAGATCCCGATAGAAATCGCGGTTTTTCCATCATATATCCCCGTCATAATATATCCCAAATCCTGATTAAGGGGTATAATACCAGAACCATATCCGGTAACTTGGTACCGGTAAAACGATCCCTGCATCCCGATTCCCATATCCCCTCCGATGATGTAAAAATTGAGGGGGAGGATAAAGCAGAGAATGAGAAGATAACCCGGGATAAAATATTTTATTGTGTTGTTTTTCATCATAGGAATATACCTCATTAATTTAGGTAACCGGATTACAAAATCTGATCATTATCATTACATTTTAAATCAGATATCAAATTTTTCCGCATCTAAAGTTATAGTTCATTTGTACCTTCGTTAAAATTTGTTAACCCAATCAAATAATATATATTGATTCAGTCTCTATAACCATTGCAAATCCTCTTATGGGCGTATCCAATGAGCGCATTTTTTGAAGCATTCTGGAAGGGTATTGAAAAATATAAAATTCCCATTGTTTTATTTGCTATCACCCTGTTTTTATTGATCGGATGTACAATCCCAAAAGTTTTTATTAATGATGAATGGATCACTCTCAATCAGCTTTCACAGCTTGATCAGGGACATCAGGTGATCATCAACGAAGGAAAATACGGGATGCTGGAAAATGGGACATTCTATAATTATTTTCAGGCGCGAGGTAACTACCTTGGCTATACGATCTTCCTTCCTCTTATCTCTATCCCCGCTTTGGAATGTATCGTCCACGTTAATGAGTCATTCATGTATATTCTCATTGTATTCTGGACGCTTCTCTTAATTGGCATATCCCTGTTTATCAGAAATTTTTTCCCCAATCGATCAAATTATTGCGGAGTGGATCTGACAAACCTTGGAATAATTCTAGCAATATTCTTATTTTTCCTGAATCTTGTGTTTTATCAGCCATTCTATTTTACCGGAACAAATACCTACCCGGAAATTGCTGCCATCGCATTCACCAATATAATTCTGTTATCCGGCCTCTCAGTTATTCTCTTTCAAATCTATCTTACGCTTTTTAAATCAAAAACGATCTCGTTATCGGCAACCGTGATCAGTATTTGCTGTTCATCTTTTATTTTCTGGACAACAAGTGCAAAAGATCATATACTGGTAGCTGTTTTGTTAGGAATTTTGATCTATTGCGGAATAAAATATATCTATACTCAGGATCGCTGGTACATCCCAGCTTTATTTATTGTAATTGGGTTGATTGCATGGGCCCGTACAGAGATTGCTCCTCCCCTGTTTATTGTTTTCTCATTGATTATTGTGGGTAAGAGTATTCTAGTTTATAAAAATAATCACAATGTTAGATCTTCAGTACCTCTCTTACTCTCACCACTCTTTACAATATTTGGCGCAATCCCTTTCTTCATTAATAATTATTATGTTACCGGAAATTTCCTTGTACCCCCGATGACCTTCTATGCACAAATGAATTCGAACAATATCAGCGCAGGAATCGTTGACTATGTCAGCAATACTGTGTCCCCGGTGGTTTCCACGTTGCCAGTGAGTCAAAGCAGTCTTTCCCATCTACTCACGGTATTATCAACGTATTATACTATTGCGCCAGATGTTTCATTATCGGCATTATTGAGATTATTTGTCCTGCCTGCAAATCACAGCATCGGCCTGTTTGTTGTCTGTCCCCTTTTAATTATTGGCCTGTTCTGTGCATTTTTTTCAAATGTTTCTTGGAAAAATTTTCTGAACCCGGAAAAAAGTACCTGTTTTTTCCTCCTTCTCCTCATTGCAATTATTTTTATTAGTTATATCCCTTCATGGTCTGGCATGAACTTTTCATCCGGGATAACTCCGGATGTGCGGTATTTCTCACCAATGTATTTACCATTAGGAATATTAGGATTACTTCTCGTTCAAAAAAGCGGAATATTACCCAATTTTTCTAAAAATGGGATATTCGTTTTGTTATTTACCGTGTGTGAGATTACTTGCATTCTCGGAATATTTCAATGGCTTTTCACACCATCAGACAAGAATTTTAACGGGTTTATGTCCATTTTTACAGACACGATTTCCTGTATCGTATATGCATTAATAATCCTGCTTATTGTATCAGGTTTTTTGATAAAAAATCGAGAAACCAAAATCGAATATTGTACTTTAATCATTCATGCAATCGTTGTTGCTCCCCTCATCTGGCAAATGACGATGATTTTTAGTTCTGCCGCCGGAATCGGGCTGGAAGGGTATTCATACTGGATTCCGATTGTGAGTGAATCTATGCAAAAACCACTCGCATTTTTTCTTAAATGATCCATAAATAAAAAAAGTGGTGAGTGGGGAACCAGACCTACAAACACCGCATGATGGAATTTCAAAATTTATTTTGTACCCGCATTCCGTTGTATGAATAAAGTGATGGATTCTTTTCTATGGAAGAACACTCACCCCAATAACCTGATGAGTCAACACATCCACTGCCGGTATCCCATAAGGATACCCGTTGAATTTTGTCACCGGTAAGATAAGGAAGATTGTCAGCACCTGCCGGCAACGGACAGTCCCAATAGGATCGGAAGCGGAGATCCGCGATACGGTCAGCCTTGCGCCCGGTACGGTGATATGCTGCAACTACCGCGAGCGTGACAGTCACATCTGCAAGGAATCGGTGCATGAAGAAGTACGAATAGACTGAGAATCGGTTGGTTCCGGAATGAAGGAGGAGGATCACAAAGGGTTCCCCTACCGGCCTGATGATGATCATCGGATGAATGAGAACCGGAATGAGTGCGATTCCCAACAGGTAGGATCTGCGTCACGATATGTGGATAATCCAAATTGTTACCGTAGCAGGAGCCCGTACAATTTTCTCATTCGTGTATGTAGTGTGTGGGAAAAACAACGGAGAATTATATCATAAAAAAGGGATCTGGTATCACCACTTTTCTTATCCGCATTCATGATCAACCGGGTCCGGTTACGGCAGCGTCGTCACAATGAGGAAACGGTTGCAGAGTGCATCGACTCCCGGTATCCAGAACGTATAGCCGTTGAATTTTGCCTCCGGCGAGATAAGGAAGATCATCAGAACCTGCCAGCACAGGACCGTCACAATAAGGATCGG
>JBAYMI010000040.1:0-11436 GCA_041663625.1 Methanoregula sp. | reverse complement strand
GGGATGGGTCTTGACACAACCGCAAAGATACAACTCCATGTCGGCGGTGTGTACGGGGATGCTGCGGGGAGCATTGCACGCTTTGTCCTGACGGTCGGGCGCCTCGATCCTGCCATACGCCGGCGCCTTGTGGTGGAGAACGATGACCAGCGGTTCACTGCGGCGGAATGCCTGGAGATCCACGAACAGACCGGCATCCCCGTCCTCTTTGATGTCTTCCACCATGCGTGCAAAAATAATGGCGAGGATCTCCGTTCGATGCTACGGTTGACCGGCAACACATGGAAAAGCAGCGATGGGATTCCCATGGTGGACTACAGTTCCCAGCACCCGGAAAAGCGTGCAGGAGGCCATGCGGATCATATCGACACGGGGGATTTTCTGAATTTTCTTGGGATCCTGCGGCCCTGCGACCGGGACATCATGCTCGAGATCAAGGACAAGGAAGCAAGCGCCATGATCGCGATCGCTCTGGCACGGGAGGATTCGCGGTCTCGCTGACCGGAATATTTTCAGGGAACCGGAGGTACGAAAAAAAATCTCCCGAAGAGAAAAACCAGAATAATTCCCTGAAAAAATGTTAGTGGTGTATGCAAAGATTACTTCTTCTTTGCTGCTGCCTTCTTTACGGGCTTCTTTGCTTCCGGCTTCTTTGCCGCCGCCTTCTTTGCTGCTGCCATCTTGGAATCCACCTCCTACCGGATAGGGTTATATTTTTTGTTATTTTACCCGCTAATAAATATTTTGGTCGCAATCGCCTTTTGCAGCATAGAATCGCTATAAACCAGCACTTTAGCCAACAAAAACGGGGACTATTTTCCAAAACTCGGATATTCAAAGTAATACATCAGGAAATGCGCAATCCTTTAAATTTCATTCCGTTTTGAATTTCATTCACAATTTATCGGATTTACCCCAAAGGCAGCCTGGAACTGCCCGGAAAAACGCGCAGCTGGCCGTCCCCCGTGCCGCCTCGCCGGAGGACAACAACCTTTATTCGCCATCGCACCTACCCATTAGCTATGAAAAAACAGTTCATTCTGGGACTTGTCGGGGGAGCCCTGGGTGTTGTGATCGCCGTCTATGTGATCATGTCGGCACTCAACAACGAGCAGTTGCTCTCCGGGGTCCAGACCGCACTCTTCTCCAGTCTCGGGCTGATGGGTGCGGCCATCGCCAACAAGGAGACCCGGTTCGCCGGGTGGATGCTCATCCTTGCTGCGGTTTTCATCACGCTCTCCGTCCCGCTCGCCGGATCATTAAACCTGCTCTTCCTCTACATGCCGGCCATCATCATCATCGGCATGGCGGGTGTGCTCTGCTTCATGGAGCCCGAAGAGGAACCGGAAGCAGAACCGGAATAATCCGGTAACCAGACCCGGATCGCAGGGGCACGGCCTGCCGGCCGGTGCCGCTTCTTTTTTTATTGGGCCCTGCACTCATTCACAGGATTATCCGGGAATACTTCCGGAATCCCGGATGGAAAAAAACAGGAAAAAAAGTTATTCCGGTTTTACCGGTGGAGCTGGTGTCGCGGCTGCTTCATCCGGGCATGAGCAGGCAGTCATAGAGGGGACCTGCTCGAGGATGAGCCGGGAGATGAAGAAATTGGCAAACGCGAGGATCGCAAAGAGGAGGATCGTTGTGTACACCAGCATTGCATAGGATTCTCCCAGCCCGCTGAAGAGGGCGGTAATGCCGAACACAATCACGGAAAGGGAAACGAGCCCGGCACAAATCAGCGTGGCCCGCGAGGCGGTGAACATCCGGCTCTTTATGTCCGGGAAGATCAGGAGGCCGACAAATCCCAGCGCCCCAAAGCCGGCACCTAAAGCGAGCAGGACCCAGATGAGCAGGTCGGGAGCGAGCGCACTCATGCCTCACTCCCCCGTAAGAATTTTATGCGTGCGATGATACCGGCAAAACAGAGCAGCGCAACCACGATTGTCAGGTCGAGGATAAAGAGCGTTCCCATTCCAATACTCAGCACAAGGCCGGCCGAAGAACCAACCGTGACCGCCACCATTGCTGCAAGGTACCGGTCGTGCCTGTTCTTCGTGCACAGCACGCGGACGAGCGCCCCCGCCGTCAGGAGGAAGAGGCAGACTGCTGCAAAAAGCCAGGTATCAATCATGTCTACCATATGTGTGGGAAAGAAGGGTATTTATCAATACTCCCCGGCCTCGCGTTCATTTTTATTTCCCAAGAACGTATGACTAGAGAGATGCGTCCCTCCTATCTTGGCAAGATCCTGCTCCGCTGGTGCGATACCTGCCATGCACCGGTCCTTGCAAAACGCTGTGCCTGCGGGGCAGAGACCCGCGAAGTCCCGGTCACTCCCCCGGGCGATGCCCGCCCCGCATTCCCCGATGATATTGCTCTCATCAACCGGATCTATACGGATCATTTCGGCGCACCGCTGGTTCCGGATGGCCATATTGCGCTCATGAACAAGGTTCCCGATGCGGACCGGATGGAGGAGATCATTGTCGGTGGCGGGGTTGCCGGCATTATCCGGTATTTCCCGGACCGGCGCGAGTGGGAGCCGGTCCCCCGGCCGGAAGCCTGCAGGATCTTCACCCCGACCAAAAGGGTCGTTGTCGTAAGCGATGACGCGGTCCCGTTCATCCGCGACCAGGGCATGAGCCTGCTTGCGCCGGGCCTCGTCTCCATAGAGGATTCTGTCCGGGCCGGGGACGAGGTATTCATCCTTACCCGTGACGGCACCTGCATTGGAGTCGGCAGGGCAAAGGTCGATGCGGCAACGGCGCGGACCATGGGGAAGGGCTCCGTTGTCCGGACCCGGCGGAACATTGCATCGCAGATAGTTCCCGGGGCAGCAACCTGGGATGAGGCAGTGCGGGCAAACGCCCGCGTGCTCGAAGACGCGGAATCGGAAGCGGTCGCGTTTGTGAAATCGGTAATGCAGTGGAACCCGGGCCTTGTGGCAAACGTATCCTATTCCGGGGGGAAGGACAGTCTTGCAACCCTGCTCGTGGTCATGAAGGCCGCAGGGAAGATCCCCCTGCTCTTTGCGGACACCGGCCTTGAATTCCCCGAGACCTATGCCAATGTGAAGGACGTGTCGGAAAAATATGGCCTCGATGTGCTCCGGACCGATGGCAACAACACCTTCTGGGAGAACTTTGCCCAGCAGGGACCGCCCGCGGTCAATGCCCGCTGGTGCTGCCGGGTCTGCAAGCTGACGCCGGTTACGAATATTATCGCGGAACGCTGGGGTGAATGTCTCTCCTTCATCGGCCAGCGGCGGTACGAGTCGGCCACCCGGGCGAAGAGCGAACGGGTCTGGAGGAACCGGAATGTCAAGGTCCAGCTCTCCGCTGCGCCTATCCACAACTGGACCGCCCTCCATGTCTGGCTCTACATCCTGCGCGAGCAGGCGCCGTACAATGTCCTGTACCGGCACCATCTCGACCGGATCGGCTGCTTCATGTGCCCGTCCAGCGATATGTCATTAATACATATGATCGCGGAGGATTACCCGGACCTCTGGCAGGGCTGGACTCGGAAACTTGAGGAATGGCAGCAGGCCCGGGGGCTTCCCGCGGAATGGATCACGGAAGGCCGGTGGAGGCTGAAAGAGGGAAAGGAGGATCGCGATGACCCGGATAGCCATTATTGATTACGGGCTCGGGAATCTCCGGAGTGTCATCCGGGGACTGGAGAAGGCGGGAGCACGGGCGGTCATCACCGGTTCTCAGGAAGAGATCGCTGCCGCGGACGGGCTTGTCCTGCCCGGTGTCGGTGCGTTCCACGAAGGAATGGACCAGCTCGGCCCGCTGCAGGAGACCGTTGTCCGCGCAACCCGCGATGTCCCGCTGCTGGGCATCTGCCTTGGCATGCAGATGCTGATGGAGACGAGCGAGGAGCACGGGATCCACCCGGGTCTCGGTCTCATCCCGGGCAGCGTTAAGCGGTTCCCGAAGAAGCCCGGGTTCAAGGTCCCGCACATGGGCTGGAACTCGATAGTGCCGGAGAAACCGGACAACCCGCTCCTTGCCGGCATCAGGACGGGCGAGCACATGTACTTCGTGCACTCCTTCTACGCGGATGCGGCACCGGAATATACGCTCACCTCCACGGAATATATCTGCCCGTTTTCCTCAGCGGTCTGCAACGGGAATGTCTATGGCGTCCAGTTCCACCCGGAGAAGAGCGGCGCCTGCGGCCTGAAGATGCTGGAGAATTTCATCGGCATGATCTGATCCGGCCCGGTCCCCTGGTGGACCGGCCCGGCGCTTCTGCAGTCATACAGATAAGAATTTAATGCGGGACATATGACCCTGTAGGCATGAAAAGAATCATCCTTGCCGCACTCCTCCTGATGTCGGTCGTGGGGACGGTCTCCGCGTACGGGCTCTATCTCGATTGCCCTGACAGTATCCAGTCCGGTGTTCCGCTGAAATGCACGCTTGACAGCGACTTCCCTGCAGGCACCACGTTCAACCTTGTCCTGTACCAGTCCGGGTACACCGCGACCCAGATCCGGAAACAGACGCTTACCATCCAGGACAACAAAGCCACCCAGTATATTATCTTCGATACCGATGGGCTTCCGGGCGGGAGCTACAAGGCGGAGATCCAGTATACCGGTGCAGATCTAAACCGCCTCCGCTCTGACTCCACGACCCTTGCGCTTATCACGATCATCGACCGGTCGGGCGAGATCGAGATCACCTCCCCGGAATCGCAGGACATCGAGGATGCCCTCCGGATCGAGGGGGAACTCAAGAACGGGGGAAACAGCGGGGTTGAGATTGAAGTCAGCGGCCCTGATGGAAGGATCTATGGCCCCCAGTGGATCGGGACCAAGGCCAGCATCAAGAACAATGCCGGTGTCTTCACCCAGAAAGTGGACGTGACTGCCGGTGGCGATTATACGGTTGAGTTCTCGGATGCGAAAGGTTACGTAGGGACCAAATCGTTCACGGTCGTTGCCCCGACTACGGTGGCGACTGCGGTACCGGTGACCACGGCCGTAGTAAAGACGACAAAGACAACCGCGACAACCGTCCCGACCCCGTGGCCTACCACGGCAAAGTCACCGCTCTCGCCCCTGACGGTCATGGCAGGTCTTGCCGGTGCGGGAATGCTGGTTGTGCTGGTGAGCCGGAAGACCCGGTAACCGTGCTGTTCCAGATACCATTCAGAGAACTTTTTTTTTAAATTCGCAACAGCGATTCAGAAAGATACCTGAGAAAAAATTTATTGGCTTGGACAGTTTTGGTGTCTTATTATACCGGGCTCTGGACAAATTTTATTTACCGTACTGGAAAATTTCCGGAAAAATTTTGAAATAATTTTTCCGGAAAGAAATCTGAGTTGTGCGATGGCTTACAGGGGAAAATGATGGGGAGAGTTGCGCTACGAAAATACTTACCTGAAAATTTCCCCAACATAAGTACCAACTCCAACAATATCAAACCCAACAATTTTATGCTTCTCATTACCGAAAGAAGAGTTTATAGCGCAAAAATTATGATGACCCAGATAAAAACAATTTTTTTTCGATAGAGTTAATATTGAGTATTATATGATATAATCATAAAAAAAGACCTTTATTCGTATCATCACGTTCAAAGGATACTTTTTACGAGGATGTTGAAATGAGGGGGAGTCTGTTACGAAAAATTTCAATGCTGGAATGTTTGTTGATTGTTATTCTGGTATCCATTGTATCTGCTGCAGTACCATCAACACCGGTCCCGGTTGCACCGGGAACATCTTCTGAACCGGGATCAACCCTATCATCGATGACGCCAACGCTCTCCTGGTCCACCGTCTCAGGAGCCGACTACTATGCGCTCGCTATCAGCAAGTATCCATATGGATCCAGTAACATCGTCTATAATCCGCAGAAGATCTATGGCACATCAATTACCGTGCCGACCAACACACTGGTTTCCGGGGAGAAGTACCGCTGGAACATGCAGGCACATAACAGTGCAGGCTGGAGTTCGATTTCATCAATCCTCTACTTCGTAACTCCAACAACGACTTCCAATCAAGTTCAAGTCTCCCTTATCATGCATGATGGATCAACATATGGCGATGTTATTTCCGGAATGCAAATCACCGGCCAGGATGGTAATGGGGTCCCATTCTCTAAAACCACCGATAGTGCCGGAGCCATCTCACTCTCTGGTGCACCAGGTACCTGGCAATTCTCCGCTGTAAAAGACGGTTACGATGCCAAGTCATGGTCGAACTACATCTCCATATCAAAAACACTGCATGGTTATCTCAGAAAAATACCGGCCACGGCAGCTCCAACTCCTTCTACTATTCAAGTCACACTCTACATGCATGATGGATCAACATATGGCAATGTTGTTTCCGGGATGCAAATCACCGGACAGGATGGTAATGGTGTCCCCTTCTCCAAAACCACCGACAGTTCCGGGGCTATCTCACTCTCGGGAGCTCCTGGTACCTGGCAGTTCTCCGCGTCTAAAACCGGTTACGACGCGAAGTCGTGGTCGAACTACATCTCCATATCAAAAACATTGGATGGTTACCTCAGAAAAATACCGGTCAAATCCACAACAACACAGAATCCAGTTCAGCTCACGATCTGTGTTCATGAAACCAGATCGGATGGACCGGTCATATCCGGCGTCAAAATAACAGGTACGGATGGTGCGGGCACATTTTTTGAGGGGATTACCGACAATACCGGAACGGTTGTTATCTCCGGCAGTCCGGGGGACTGGTCGTTCTCCGGCTCGAAAGACGGGTATGAACCCGGAACCTGGGGCAACAATGCCTACACGACGCGAAGGCATGATGCATATCTTCAAAAAAGTACCGTTGCTTCAACTCAAACCTCCACAACAACACAGAGCACGGTCCAGCTCACGATCTGTGTTCATGAAACCAGATCGAATGGACCGGTCATATCCGGCGTCAAAATAACAGGTACGGATGGTGCGGGCACATTTTTTGAGGGGATTACCGACAATACCGGAACGGTTGTTATTTCCGGCAGTCCGGGGGACTGGTCGTTCTCCGGCTCGAAAGACGGGTATGAACCCGGAACCTGGGGCAACAATGCCTACACAACACGAAGGCATGATGCATATCTTCAGAAGAGTACCGTTACAACAACTCAAACGACTGCAAACGGGAACACAATCGAAGTTCTCCTTTACATGCATGACGGATCAATATCTGGATCGGCCCTTTCTGATATCAGTATCTCGGGCAGTGATGGAAACGGGGCTGTATTCTCAACGATGACGGACAGTTCTGGTAAAATTTCTCTTTCCGGTGCCCCGGGCACCTGGCAGTTCTCCGCAGCAAAAACCGGTTATGATTCCACCACATGGTCAAATTATATCACCGACTCAAAACCTCTAAACGGATATCTCATTAAAAAAACAGATGTTGCGCAGGCCCAGCAATCCACCGTAACAGAGAATTCGGCAGCGGAAAAACCCGCACAATGTATTGACGTACATCAGTATATTTCAAAGGATGAGATGGCCCGGTATGCACTTGATGCAGGCTTTGATAAAGAAAATGCCATTAAAATTGTGGCTATTGCATGGGCTGAATCAGAAGGAGATATATTTGCTTGCGCTTCAAATAAAAATAAAAATGGGATTATTACGACTTGGGATCGCGGTGTGCTCCAGATAAATACATTTTATCGCAATCCTCGTGATAAGAATTATATCATTACTGACGAGCAGGCATTCAATCCTGCCGAAGCGTTCAAGGGTGCCTATAAAATTGTAAATGGCAAAACCACCGGGGCGACAAAAGGATTTTACGAATGGAGTGCATACGAATCGACTAACTATTATCAAGCATTGAGTGGGGCAAGAGACGCAGTTGAATCGATTCAGTCCGCACCTACTATCACATTTTCCACAAATCCATGGAACACGGGTTCCCTATCGTTTGGAGACACTGCCTACACCAGCGGGCAGATTGGAAAATATTCACCCAAAACATATGAGATTTCTGCAACCGTTCCTGCCGGTTACCTGTTCAAGAGATGGGGCTCCACCGGTGGCATTTCAGTATCGAGTTCAGGCAGTCTATCTACTACGGCAACGCTCAGTAGCGATGGTTCACTGACAGCAGAATTTGAACAGATTAGTTTTGAACAGGGATCTGTTGTATCAGCCTCACTAGATGATTCTTTGTCGGGATCCGGTTCATCGCAGGTTTCCAGTGCTGGACAAAGTGCACTTGAGAATTCTGGGTATATTCCGCCATTAAAAGTTACTCCCATACGACAAAATGTTGGGGATTGGGCTGGTGATAGACTCGGAAGAGGGGCCGATAATACTGGAGTTGGGTCAGGAACCATTGGAGTTTACGGCTGTGCAATGACATCAGCCGCCATGGTTTTTAGTGCTTATGAAGTACCGGTAAATCCGGGGGAATTAAATAAATGGCTTCAAGAATTGAAAACAAATGATGGTTTTGAACTTATTACTGGATCGCCTTCGGAATATGATGGGATCGTTTGGAAGCGGGTTGCTGATTATGACCAAGAAACAGGAGGGATAGATTCGATAACTTTTGTTGAGTCTTCTTGGGACACTAGCGATGAAAAAATTCAAGGCTATCTCAATAAGGGATATCCAATTATTGCTCAAGTAATATACTCAAAAGATTGTGTCGAGTCATCAAAACCATATGATTCAACACACTTCGTTGTCATCACGGGATATAAAGAAGACAAAGATGGAATTACTACATATTCAATCAACGATCCGTACGAGAATAAAGGAGCAAATATTCTTAAGGTAAAAGGTCCCGCGACCACACTCCCAGATCCTGAAGGGAGGTTTAAACAGATCAATAGTAAGAACGGGGCAGAAGGATACATTGATCATATTATTGTATACAAAGGACCGACGACAAGCACCCTCCCAAAAGAGAATACGCAATCCGAGCTATCTTCAGGGTCCCAAAAATCTACTCAATCATCCACAACTGTTTCACAGTCTCGATCAAGCTCAGCGACCCTGCTCGATCAATTTATCTCAGTTCTCTTCCCAGCACCCAAGACACAGCAGCCGGAAGTGAGTACTATCCAAGCAGCGACAATGCCTGAGCAATCCACCTCAGCTCCTGAAGAGAAGAGTAGTACAGGGACGTCGCAGCAGTCTTCCACCACCACATACTACAACCCCCCGGGAAAACCCATCACTTTGTCCCCCGGTACGGAATACGAGCCCGGGCAAAAAGTCTACACAACTACTCCAACATTCACGTGGAAGGCAGATGCCAAGGCACAATACTATTCCCTCGCAATCAGCAAATCCCCCTATGGATCGGACAATCTTGTTTACAACAACCAAAAGATCACGGGATCATCAATCACGATACCGGAGAATGTCCTGGTTGCTGGTGAAAAATATCGCTGGAATATGTATGCCTACAACAATGCTGGAAGAAGTGCCGTGTCCTGGACATTATATTTTACCATAACGCAGTAGCCGCTCTCGATCCATCAGCATAATCTCTCTTTTTCAAAGGGGGAGCAAGAGCCGGTTACTAAAAAAAGGTTAGACCATTTCAACGGCTCTTTTTATTCGTATTATCAGGAGTGATTTTGATAGATGCAAGCATATCATCGACCTCAGTTGAATAGGGGAGAGGGTTTTTAACGGTGATGACGATGAACCTCCCGTCAACATTTACAAACCGGTAATGTCTCTTCTCATCATCTGTGTTAAACTCAAGAGCATACGTCTTATACCCGGAAATCCCCCGGAACATCGGTAGTTGTTCATGCCTGGTGATCTCTATGCTGCCCAGGGAGTCCTGAATGGCAACGGTTGCAAGATTAAAATACCGGTCCTCATCGGAATGGGTCTGGGTATCCACATCGATACTGAAGGTTGTGTACTGGGAGTTGTCGATATTGGTGATCCCAGAGGCACGTTTCCCTGTAATATCGGGTGAGAAGAAATTTGCGATATTGGTCGTTGTCCTCCCATACTCTCGTAATGAGGTTGTACCGGGTTCCTCCTTCTCCCAGTCGCTCGGGTAAGTTATTGTAATATCGCTGGGAAGACTCACGGTGATCGTGGGGACATGAGTGGTAGCTGCCTCGGGGAGGATAGTTGTAGTTAAGGCTGCAGGCAATTCATTTGTGACAGGAATCGCGGTTGTCGAGACTGTCGGAGTCATGCTCTTTTCAGATGCGGAATTAGAGGTGCATCCTGCAACAAGCAGCATACAGGCAAGTAGCAGGGTAAAACATCCTGAGAGAAGAAGAGAAGAAGTCTTCGTGTCCATATATACCAGAAAGAAAGAGAAGCGGTATTATTTTATTAAAATGTCGATTTACGCTTCCCCATATTTATACAATAAAATATTCCGGTATGTCAGAATTAGTAAAGAGCCTCCCAGCGGATTTATTAATAATCCGACTTAGCCGAACGATAAAGTAATCACTACTGATCAAAGAATATTGATTTTTGATGGCACCCAAGCGAGTAAAATCTCATTATGTCTCAAAAGATCACGAACGAAAAAAGGAAGTCAAATATTCCTTCACCGGCTTTTCTTCGTTGTGACAACTGGTACAATCTTCACCGATTTATAAATCTCCTCTACTTCAGTCGAATACAGTGAGGGATTCTTGAATGCAAAGATGTAGATCGTTCCATCGACATCGGTGAAGATATAGGAAGCACGCATTTCCGTATTGTCATCAATGGATGTCTCAAAATCCAGTTTGTACGCATCATAACCAGAAATTTTCATTTGGTAATTATGCTTCGTGATTGTTATATGGCCGTAGGAGTTCTGAAGAGCCAGTGTCACCAGGTTGAAGTACTGCTCGAAATCCGTAACCGTTCCCGGGTCCACATCGATGCTCATGGTCGAGTAATTGGATTTATCAACATTCGGTTGCGACTGGTTCCAACGCTTCGAAAAATAGGGGACATCAGGGGAGTAGAAATTCGCAATATTGGTTGTCACCCGGCCATAATCTCGGAGAGTGTCCGTTTCGACGGGGATCTCCTTCTCCCAGTTGCTTGGAACCGTTACGGTGACACCGTTCGTGAGAGATTGGGTTGTTGGGGGAACAAATAATTCCTCTTCAGAAAGCGATGATGAGGATGTCGTGATTACCTGTGAGGTTGCATCAAGTGCATTCTGGGCAGATGTGGCAGCAGGCACATCTGATGTAACGGGGGTTGCCTGTATGCCAGAACCGGATGATGCTGGAGAAGTACAACCAGCAATGATACAGGCGCTCAAAAGGAAAAACACAGTTAAAATCGAAACCACGACCGCTTTGAAATTATTGTTCATCAGTTCACCAGAAATGAAAAGAAGGTTAATGGTTATAAAAATTTCGAAATTCATTTCACTTTATTTCGTTTTAATCAATATCAAGAAAATTATTGACAAGTTCCGGAAAACAATTATTTGGATCCG
>JBAYMI010000039.1:0-11498 GCA_041663625.1 Methanoregula sp. | reverse complement strand
GCCATCATGGACAGCAGCGTCCCGCCCATCAGCGTGCAGCCGAGCATCTCGACTTCCTTGATACCGAATTTGCGTTTGGTGAGATCTCCGACCATCGACGTGGTGCGGAGGGCTTTTGGTAACCATTCATCGGTCATCGCAAGTACCCCGGACGGTGCGACCGATGCCATACTCTTGTGTCCGGAGCCGACAACGAAGTCAGCCCCGATTGCCTTGCCGTCGACGGGCATCACGCCGACCGTGTAGGCCCCGTTGTAGAGGAACGGGATGTCGTACTGGTGGGCGACCTTCCCGATCTCTTTTATCTCGTGCTCGTTCGCAAACTGGTAATCGTAGTGGTCGATCATGACGAGCACGGGGAGTTTTCCGGTCTCTGCCTTGACCTCCTCGATCTTAGTTGCCGTTGCTTCGCCGGTTACGATGTTCTTGTCGTTGAGCGGCACTTCCCTGACAACCCCGCCCGCATTTTCCACGGACAGGAACTCGGTGTAGTGGGCGAGAGCGGAAACGATCACGCTGTCGCCCTTGTTGACGAGCGTCCCGGTTACTGCCTGGAACCCGCGGCGTGCCCCGGGGACTACCCGGGCATGGTCCATGTTCACGAACTTTGCGAGATCGGCATGGAACTCCGCGATGCCGGGTTTGGAGATCTTGTCGA
The DNA here is from genome assembly GCA_041663625.1 of Methanoregula sp. Taxonomy (GTDB): domain Archaea; phylum Halobacteriota; class Methanomicrobia; order Methanomicrobiales; family Methanospirillaceae; genus Methanoregula. The sequence goes on along the minus strand of JBAYMI010000039.1, from coordinate 10,840 downwards.
GCCGGAACGGTTTCCGGCAGGCATCGCACGTTGAGTACCCGTCACCATAGGAGATGAGGGCCTTCCTCGCCTCGGTTGTCAGCCTTCCTGCTGCCTGGATCGGCTGGATGTTGATGGCCTCCTCTTCCCGCGTCCTCAGGTCGATGGAACCGGCGATCTTGGTCACCTTCGGTGTGCCAGTGCCCGCTTCGAGGTCCGCAAGGATTGCCCGCACATCGGCAATCTTCTGCCGGAATGCTGCCTCCTCCACGGGATCGAAACCGGTGGGTAACGACTCCCGGAAGAGTCCCCGGATCTCTTCGAGCGTGAAGAGCGCTTCGAATGTCTTCTGGATTCTGATACTCATGGTAATTCTCCCATTTCAGTCAGGGTATACATACATTTCTCTGGAGAGCCAACGCCCGGAATCGAACCGGGATCGAGCTGATCTGCAATCAGCCGCGTAACCACTCCGCCACATTGGCAATGCCCAATTCACGATTGTGAATCTGACTATACTAAATAACAATTGTGAATATTTATACGTTCGGTCATCGGCAGGATTTTCCTGATCCGGGTCTCCGTCGGAACAGGCAATTTTTTCATCATTTTTGTATGATTCATGGAGATATTATTCGCGCAGGAAAAATCCGCACGGGTAATGATACGGACAGGATAACACACCGGCACCCGTTCTGACGGTATAATAAAAAGGAGGTGCATCCTCATGTACCGGGAATGGTTCATGAGGATGCTGTATCCCAGGCTGAATCCCTGTCCATCATGAGAGATGAAGGTCAGCCTCTTTTAAAACAGGCGTACTCGCCGCACTACCGGTCAGGAATGTGCCGGCAGGGGGGAAGTACGACAATCGCATCGGCCATTTCATCGGGAACGGATCGGCCGTTGCCATACAGCCTGATTGGGCAATGCCTGCTGCATTGCCGGTGCGATTCTGGTATCGGTTCTGTTTTCTGACGAAACCTGAAACGGCAGATACGAGGATGAGGATCCCTCCAGGGATACCCAGCGGGATGACCGCCTCGCAGGTGCCCCGCCCGTTTCGTTCCGGCAGGTGGTCGCCATGCGCTTTCTCCGCTAACGCGGATACCGACAGTATCAGTGTCAGTACCCCGATGATTGCGGTGAATGCTGCAAGGTTCTTGTGCTTTTGTGCCATACGGTATTTCTTGTTCACTGGTGTGAACACCCATTTTACGGCGTATTATTATATCAATGCCTCAATCCGGACAATTATTGCTGCATCCTGTCAGAAATCTCACCCCTTGGGGCGAATAGCTCACAGTTCTTTCTGGTAAAAAACCACATCCATGAGCCGCCCGGACAGTTCACCTGCATTCCTGATCTGCCCGCACCGGACATACTCCCGGCTCTCGAACAACTTCCTGCTTCGAACATTTTCACCGGTAATAATCGCAATGAGGACACGAATACCGGATTGTCGCGCCTGCGCTTCCAGGTAGCCGAGCGCAGTCTTCCCGATGCCCTTCCCGGTATATTCCGGTTTCAGATATATGGTGACTTTCGCACTCCGGTCATAGGCCTTAAGATAATGGTACCGGTGGAGACCGCAATACCCCATAATTTCCGCGTCTTTCCTGATGAGAAACGAAGGGTATCTCGAAGAGGTTGTGTCGAGGGATTGCCGGAACTCTTCCGGCGGAACCGGTTCCTGGCGGAATGTCGCGGTTGAATGGAGCGAGTAATAATCATAGATCTGCCGTGCGATCGGCAGGTCGTTGTCCTGGATCCTGACAAACCGGATCATGTTCCTCCATCAGAACAGCAAAAACCCGTCCCCTGCATACCATGTACTCTCAGTGTTTCTTCCGGCATATTCCAGGTAATTTGGCTCCTACCAGGACATATCCGGTAAACCGGAGAAAAACAAGGATAACGAAGGGAAAAGCCAGCGCCCGGAACCGAACCGGGATCGATCTGATCTGCAATCAGCCGCGTAACCACTCCGCCGCATTGGCACAGAGTTCACCATTGCGATGGTGAACTTGATATACTGTTCTTTGTCCAGGAATTATTTATACAATAATTTGTCGGCAAAAATCACTCCAATCTTCTGGATTATATCATGTCAGGGCAACCACATCTGATATGACAGGGATCATCTCGCAACCGGCCATCCCGTTCGTTGGTACACGTATCGTCCCGACAGGAGATGGATACCATCACTGAAATTTCGGATGATGAATATATCCTGAAATGCACCTCGGCGTGTGCCGGGTGCGGGGACTCGCTGACCCTGCGATACGTGCTCAAGGCTGCCGGCCCGGATATCGTACTGGTCATGCCTGCCGGGTGCACCGCAGCCTTCCAGGGCATCTACCCGAAAACAGCATACTCGGTACCCGTGGTCAACATCGCCTTTGGCGCAGCAGCGGCATGTGCATCGGGTATCAGCAGGATGTTTCTCGCAACCGGCAGAACGACAAAGGTAATTGTCTATGCCGGCGACGGGGGAACCCTCGATATCGGCCTGCAGGCACTGTCCGGGGCATTTGAACGTAGGACTGATTTCCTGTACATCTGCTACGACAACGAGGCGTATGGCAATACCGGCATGCAGAGATCCAGCGCAACGCCGCTTGGCGCAAAGACAACGACCACGCCTGCGGGGAAAGCCGAGCCAAAAAAAGACATCGATGCGATCATTGCCGCCCACAATCCGCCCTACCAGGCAACCGCCTGCGCTTCGTATCCCCAGGACCTGTTCCGGAAAGTCCGGAAGGCCCTCACATTCCATGGCCCGACATTCATCCACGTACTCTCACCCTGCCCTCCCGGCTGGCGATATTCGTCTGAAAAAACCGTTGAAGTCGGCAGGCTTGCGGTGAAGTCCGGCATGTGGGCGCTCTGGGAGCGTGAAAACGGGAACCTGGCGATAAGCGCCCCTACGAAAGCCGCGATGAAAAAACCGGTTCCGCTTGAAGATTACCTCTTACTCCAGGGACGGTTCAGGGGAATTGATGAGATAACCGTGGGATCACTCAAAGAGCAGATCCAGGAAAATTTCAACAGGCTCGAACGTGAGGAGGCGAAGCCATGAAAAAGATCGTGACCGGCAACAAGGCAGTTGCCGAGGCGGTCAGGATCGCACAACCCGATGTGGTTGCTGCCTACCCGATCACCCCGCAGACCGAGATCGTAGAGACCCTTGCTGATTATGTCTCAAACGGCCAGCTTGCCAGCCAGTACATTGCCGTGGAGAGCGAGCACTCCGCGATGGCGGCCTGCATCGGGGCAAGCATATCCGGCGGACGGACATTTACGGCAACCAGTTCCCAAGGCCTTCTCTACATGCACGAGATGACCAACTGGGCTGCGGGGGCACGCCTTCCCATCGTGATGGCGAATGTGAACCGGTCGCTCGCCCCGGGCTGGAACCTCTGGGCCGAGCATACGGATTCTATGCAGGAACGGGATACCGGATGGCTCCAGGTCTATGTCTCGACCGTCCAGGAAGCCTACGATACCATCCTCGTGGCATTCCGGATAGCCGAGCACCATGACGTGCTGCTGCCGGTGATGGTAAACCTGGACGGATTCACCCTCTCCCACATCATGCAACCCGTTGATACGATTGAACCCGGGGATTTCATCCCACCGATTCACCTGCCTGAGACGATCGATCCCAAAAATCCCCGCGGATATGGAACGATTGCCGGGCCGGCCGATTATTTCCGGTTCCGGTGGGAGATCGAGCGCTCGATGCGGAACGCGGTGAACGTGATCGAAGAGACCCAATCTGAGTTCGCAAAGCGGTTTGGCCGCACGTACGGCCTGACCGAAGAATACCGGTGCAGCGATGCGGATGTGGTTGTCGTCTCGCTGGGTACGCTGGGAAAAGAGGCGGAAGTCGCCGTTGATATCCTGCGGGATGAGGGTATTAAAGCGGGATCGCTGCGCCTGCGCTGGTTCCGCCCCTTCCCGGAACTCGACCTGGCCGGAAAGGAAGTTGTCGTGATCGACCGCGACTACTCGTTCGGTTTCGGAGGCGTGCTTGCGCACTCGATCCGGTCAAAGAACCTGGTGAAGGTCTACAGCGTGATTGCAGGCCTTGGCGGGCAGGAGGTTACCTATGACGATATTGCCGGATTCATCCGGAACCGGCGGATTGGCGAGGAGTCTTGGTTCGGGGTGAACGATCATGTATGAGATTCGTATCCATTCAAGGGGAGGGCAGGGAGGCGTGACAGCAGCCCGGCTCCTTGCCATGGCAGCGCTCCATGACGGGAACTATGCAACCGCCTGCCCGTTCTATGGCGCTGAACGCCGGGGGGCTCCGGTCGTCTCCTTTGTCCGGATCGATGATCGCCCCATCCGGATCTACAGCCAGATCCGGAGCCCGGACATGATCATTGTCCTCGACGCGAGTGTTATGCAGACCGTCGATGTATTAAACGGCCTTAAAACCGGGGGAAGGATACTCATCAACAGCGCTCGCAAACAGGAGTTTTCCGCGTATGTTACGAATACTGTCGATCTTACCGGTATTGCCCTTCGGGAAAACCTTGTGGTTTCCGGCAGCCCGATCCTCAATACACCGGTTATCGGTGCGCTGGCGAAAACCGGCATCGTCTCGGCGGATGCAGCAAAATCGGCGATCCGGGGCATGTTCGCGGATGAACGCAATATCCGGGCTGCCGAGGCCGCATACGCGGAGGTGAGTGTATGACCGGGAGTGCAAACCAGGATCTTTTTGCCCTGAGCAGGCCGGTCGAAGGTTCTGCCGGCCGGACCGGTTCCTGGAGGGTCTTTGTGCCGGTCGTTGACAGGGAGAGATGCAACAGGTGCGGGTTATGCGCACAGTATTGCCCGGATGCCGTTATCAGCCGGGATCTTATCATCGACCTCGCCTACTGCAAGGGTTGTGGTATCTGCGGACACGAGTGCCCGAAAAAAGCAATTGCCATGATCCGCGAGGAAAAATAACGTTCAGATGCGCTAGGATATCCTCCCATAGAGTTTCCTTGAGTCCACGCGCCGGATTTTTTCGGGAGAGAGAGGGGGTCGCATGGGTACAAACGTTCCCCCACGGATCCGGGTGAAGACGCGATTCTTCGTCATAATTATCCGGTGCCGGCCTTGCGGCAAGGGCCATAAAAAAATAACTGTACCCATGCGACCCCCCCTTGCCCGGTCCGGATTTCACGTAAAAAAACGTTCATTTCACGTCATAAAATGAGAGGCATGCAGGTAATTGGGGGCTGGGGGGGTCGCATGGGTACACGTTGCCGGGCCGGAGTCATAGAGATCTCTTTTGGGTTACGCCCGGTTGAAAAACAGTGACGGAATCTTGCTTGCAAAAAGCGGATACTCATGCCGAAGGGACAGGGGAAATTCTTCAGAGATCCCGCTGCGGGGTCAGGTCGCAACCGGTGCAGGGCAGGCACATGGTCTTCGCTACACGAACGTCAAGCCCGTGGCGCTCGATAGCCGCTTTGTTGATCCGGGCCAGGATCAGGAGCCGGTATGCTGACGGGCGTTCCACTACGATCTCCCCTTTCCGGAGCGGGTGTGGCGAGATCGGGCGCAGGTTGGGGATCACGCCCATGGACGCGAGCGTTTCTACCCCTTCTTCCACACAGGCATCCGTCTCACCAAGCCCAAGAATAAAATTGGATGACACGTGATTTTTCCCATAGATCCCGACTGCCCCCTCCAGTGCCCCAAGGATCGCATCCAGCGAGAGTCCCGGACAGACCTTTCGGAAGATCTCCTTGTCCATGGTCTCCACATTGTATTTGATCTCGCTCGCACCGGCCGCATGAAGATCCTGCGAGGACGTTGGCGTGGGATAGATCGAGACCCCGATCGGCACATCGAACCGGGTGGCAAGATGCCGGACAACGCGGACCATGTATTCCGCTTCCTTCTCCGGGGATTCTGTCACGCCGCTCGTCAGGGAGATTGCACGGACATTCCCCTGCCCCTGTGCAGCCTCGACAAGGGAGGTGATCTCCTCGATCGTCTTCACCCTGCCATCCAGTTTCGGCACCGGGCAGAATTTGCAATCGAAGATGCAGCGCTCGCTCACCGTGATATAGGCCTGCTCCGGGCAATGGCACAGGGGCAGTTCGAGCTGGCCGTACGCAATGATGCGGCCTTCTTTCTGGACCGCGACACACTCATTCCACGGGATTATTTTCAGCGACGATCCCGGTTTGATCGAGAGTCGCACACGGTGATCGCCGGACCGGATGAAGAACGACGAACCCCCAGCTCCAGGACCCGCGGTTGCTGTTGTCCTGAAGTGTGGCGGGAGCAGCGAGGGATCGATCTCGGCACTGCCGATATTGATCAGGAGGGCTTTTGTTTCTGCGGTCAGGCCGTGATCCATGTATGCCTCCAAAAATGACTCCGTACCGGGTGTGTATCGATGCCCGTAAAGCCAAGGCCCGGATTTGAACCGGGATGTAGCTGATCTGCAGTCAGCCGCGTGGCCACTCCGCCACCTTGGCAGTATTGCCGTTTGAATTGCACTTTTCCTGTTGGCCACGGGATTATTTTAATAATAATTTCCAAGCAGTTTTTGCCGCAAAACAGATGAAATCGTGACATACTCGTCAAAAATTGCTCAATTATTACACTATATGTCCGTTTTCTCCCTACTATGATCACCAAAATATATCCGGACACTTGCGCCCGGAACTCCCTTTTTCGGGAGGTGACCATTCTGGCAACCATAACACTCGACAACCTGAGCATGCAGTACGGCAACAACGGCTCCCGGTACACCGCATTGTCCGATGTCAATCTCAATATCACCGAGGGGGATTTCATCTCCCTCATCGGCCCGTCCGGGTGCGGCAAGAGCACGATCATCGATATTGTATCGGGACTGAAGGCCCCGACCACCGGGTCCGTCCTGATCGATCGGGAGCCGGTATCCGGACCCGGACCTGACCGGGGAACCGTGTTCCAGGATTATTCGCTCTTTCCCTGGATGACAGCATTCGAGAACATCTGCTTTGCCATCGAACATACCGGGGGCAGCCATACAAAGGCGGGGATTGAGACCCGGGCAGACGAATTCCTCGATCTGGTCGGGCTGAAAAAGTTCCGGAACGCCTACCCCAATACCCTCTCGGGAGGGATGAGGCAGCGGGTCTCCATTGCCCGCATGTTCTCCATGAACCCGAAAGTATTCTTAATGGACGAACCCTTCGGCGCCCTGGACTCACTCAACCGGATTTACATGCAGGATCTCCTGCTGAACCTCTGGTCCGAGGGGAAACGGCACAAAACCGTCCTTTTTGTAACCCATGATGTGGATGAAGCGCTCCTGCTGTCAGACAAGATTGCAGTCATGACCCCGTCCCCGGGAAGGATCAAGGAAGTGATCGATGTACCGTTCTCGCGGCCCCGGTGCCGCAAGAGCCTCGGTGCAACCGCAGAATACCTTGCCCTCAAATCCCATCTCCTCTCAGTCCTCTACTGCGAGATGATGGGTGAGATCGCACAGCAGGAGAAGAATTTCCGGGGACTGGCATGACGGGAAAGATCCCGCGGGCGGCCATAGTAGTATATCTGCTCCTTGCACTGGCACTGGCAGTGCAGGTCCTGGTGCCCGATGCCCAGCGACAGGAAGCAGTGGGTGCCGGCGCATTCCTCGGGGTACTGGTTTTGCTCGCGATCCTCTTCACAGCGGGACTGGTTTTTCAGAAAAAGGATGCCCGTGCAGTAACGGATATCTTTACGGTCATCGCCGTAATCCTGGTGCTCTGGGAAGTACTCCTCGGAAAATTATCCCTGCTCGACCCGCTCCTCTTTCCCGGCCCCGCACAGGTCTTCCAGGTATTTGCATCCGACTGGCAGCTGATGCTGTACGGTGCAGTGGGATCGCTTGGCATCATGGCCACCGGCTATATCCTTGCCCTTGCCCTCGCGATTCCCCTGGGCCTCTACATCGGGTGGAGACGCCGTCTCTTCGATGTCGCATACCCGATCGCAAAAGCGGTCTCTCCCATCCCGCCCACCGTGTACCTGCCCTACGCAATCGTTCTCCTCCCGACCTTTGCCGCATCATCGGTCTTCCTGATCTTCATCGGGGCATTCTGGCCGATCCTGGTGGGGACCATTTACGGGGTGTTTGCCGTGGACCACCGGATCATCAACTCCGCCCGGACCCTCGGGCTTTCCGATCGCCAGATGATCCGGCGCATTCTCCTCCCGGGAGCCATGCCCTCGATCTTCTCCGGGGCAATGATCTCCCTGATCATGGCATTCATCAGTATCACCGTGGCCGAGATGATCGCCGCCACGTCGGGTCTTGGATGGTATATCGAGTATAACCACCAGTTCGCAAACTATGACAAGGTCATTGCCGGGATGATCCTGATCGCTCTTGTCGTTATCGGGGTCATGTTTATCTTTGACCGGATCCAGCGCCACTGCCTGCGATGGCAGCAGGCAGAGTAGAGGCAGTTCCTGCCAGTAAATAAGGATACATATACCTGACAGGCCAAACGGAATGGATAAGAACAGATATCCAGACGATCCTGATGATTACTGACAGGAAACAAACACCCCCGATACCGGATTTATTATGGAGCCTGCCAATCCCTGTTTCAGAAAGACCGCGAGTTACCGGGTCCTGATCGATCCCGACGGTACCAGCCACATCAGGATCATCCGGCGGGTCAATTTCCGGACACTCCTCCTTGTCTTCAAGGAGGTCTACCTGGAACTGAAGAAAAATCCTGCTATAAAACCCCATATCATCATCTACCTCTCAAAGTCACTCTCGACAGAGATGTCAGATAATCTCACGAATTTTCTTGATTTTACGGGTTCCTGCCTTGAAGGCACCTTCGAGCTGCGGATCGTCGAATAATTTTTATGCAATTTTTGCCGCTTTTTTCCGGATTACTGAATTTCAGGCGCTTTTTTGCTCACAAGTCCACGTATTTAATTTATTTTTCAGAATGGTATACTGGCAATCCGCTGATCACAATCCTATTTCCCGGTTCGCGTGTCCTTTGTCGGATCCCGTATTCAGACGGATCTGAAAAAAACACACCCCTTCACCGGGTTTTACCGGGATGTATGCGGGATATGCCGTAAACAGGAGCATATCGATGAAAAAAAATACCATGTACCTCTCCATCACCCTGGTTTTCCTTCTCATTGCAACCATCGTGTTTGCCGGATGCACCAGTACTGACAGTGAAACCGCGACAACGCCTGTTGCGATAACGACCGTTGCGGCAGCAGTACCGCCGGCAACACAACAGGCACTAAAAACGCTGAACGTAGGATATCTTCCCAACAACGGGGGAACGCTGATATTCGTGGCCAAGGAACAGGGCTTTTTTGCCGATCAGGGCCTGAACGTTGAGCTCTCCTCCTTCACGAACAGTGCAGACGGGACCAATGCCATCATCGCCAAGAAGATCGATGTCGGCGGCTTTGGCCTTGCCCCTCTCATCTTCATATCAAAAGGAGTCAACGAGACCATCATCGGCGGCCAGATGGGCGAGGGCGCAGCAGTATTTACCACCGCAGATAAGGTATCCCAGTTCAAGGACCTGCAGAGTTTCAAGGGCAAGACGGTTGCTACCGTCAGGGCCGCATCGGGAGACATCCACTTCAGGGGTGTACTCCAGGATGCAGGACTCGACCTGAAGAAGGATCTCACGATCCAGGAACTGGCATCTCCCGCCGCAGTTGTCGAAGCGCTGAAGTCCGGTAAGGTCGATGCGGGTGTTCTCTGGACTCCCTATACCGAGACCGCTCCCAACCAGGGCCTTGTCCTGTTATGGTATACCGATCAGTATTACCCAAAACACCCGTGCTGCCGCATTGCCGTGCTGACCGAAGAACTGAACGCGAACCGCGATACCTTCGTCAGTTACGAGAAGGCGCTCATCAGGGCATACAAGTTCACCAAATCGAATCCTGACGAGACCCTGACGGCGGTCGCAAAGTACGTCCAGATCAACCAGACCGATCTCAGTAATGCAATCAACAGCCCTCACTTCTATATCTCGCCCGACCCGAACACCAGGGCAATCGAGAAGACGTACGGCCTTATGAAATCGATCGGGTACATCAACACCACGGTGAATATCGACGACCACGTGGATTCGACCGTGTACAAACAGGCACTGGATGAACTGATACAACAAAATCCGAACGATTCAGTGTACCAGCAGCTTCTGGCAGATTACCAGACCCAGAATTGATAACCCACAGAATTTCCCCCATTTTTTATTTTCGCGTTAGAGAATGAAGACAACATTCCGGATATACAGGTAAGCCATCATATGACATTCAGCAGCAGACAACGCACATTGGTTATTGCAGGAATCATCGTCCTGCTCGGGATAGTGATCGTGATCACCCCCTGGTACATCTTTCCCGTATGTGAAGCGAAAGGGATGACCTCTCATTCGATGTCCCCGGTGTCGGAGAAGATAGGGAATAGCCAGGCCGCTTCCATGGCATCAGGTATGCTCATGAAATGCGGATACACGGCGCGGGCAGAAGCAGCAGTCGGCATTATCGTGATCCTTGCCGGCCTTGTCCTGTTCGCACAGAAGGCAGACAAATACCGCAAGGTGATTGGCGGCGCCATTGCCGGGTTCGGTATCCTCACGATCCTTATCCCGACCGTCATCATCGGGGTCTGCAATGCGCCGGATGCACCCTGCCTCATTGGTACGCTACCCTCCCTGATTCTCCTCGGTGCACTGACCATTGTTACCGGCGCAATCGTTGTTCTTACGCACGATGAGATCCCCGCAGAGACTCACTGAACCGCGATGATCCGGCTCATCCTGAAAAATATCCTCTACCGCCCCGTAAGGAACGGGGCGCTCAT
>JBAYMI010000038.1:0-11611 GCA_041663625.1 Methanoregula sp. | reverse complement strand
GATCGGGAGAACCGTCGTGACGATCTCGTCCTTGAGGTTGAGGAGGTTGACAAGCGGTTTCCCCTTGGCAATCCGTGAACTCTCGGGGATCTGGTACACCTTGAGCCAGTAGATCCGGCCGATGTTGGTGAAACAGAGGAGGTAATCCTTCATGCTGGCCATGAAGACCGAGTCCACGACATCCTCCTCTTTGGTGGTCATACCGGTGATGCCATGGCCACCCCGACGCTGCTTTCTGTAGGTGTCGAGATCCATACGCTTGATATAATTCGCCGATGTGATCGAAACAAGGACGGGCTTGTCCTCGATGAGATCCTCGGTGGAGAGCTCGCTCGTGTCGAGCGCGATCTGGGTCCGGCGCTTGTCGCCGAACTTGCTCGCAATCTCGCTCGTCTCGCACCGGATCTCGTCCTTGATGTTCGCCTCGCTCTCAAGGATCTTCTCAAGGTGCTCGATCTCGGCCTGGAGCCCGGTCTTCTCGTCCGTGATCTTCTGCTGTTCGAGAGCTGCGAGACGGCGCAGCTGCATCTGGAGGATCGCATTGGCCTGAGGCTCATCGAGCCCGAACCCTGCAATCAGGGCATTCCGGGCATTGTCAACGGTATCGGATGCACGGATGGCCTTGATGACCTCGTCAATCCGGTTAAGGGCGATTAAGAGACCGTTTAAGATGTGGACCTTATCCTGTGCTTTCTTCAGGTCGAACTCGGACCTGCGCCGGATCACCTCGATCCGGTGCTGGACGAAGTGCCCGAGCAGGGCGTGCAGGTTGAGGATCTTGGGCTGGCCGTCGACAATCGCAAGGTTGGATGTCCAGAAACTGGACTCAAGTGCCGTGTTCTTGTAGAGATTGTTGAGGATGACCGGCGCCATCGTGCCCTTGCGGAGTTCGAATACGACACGTATGCCCTCCTTGTCGGACTCGTCGCGGATATCGGAGATCCCATCGATCCGCTTGTCCTTCACCATCTCGGCGATTCCAGTGATCCACTGTGCCTTGTTTACCTGGTACGGGAGTTCGGTGACAATGATCCGGTCGCCCCGGTTCCCTCCTTCCGACTCCTCGATCTCCGCAACACCGCGGACAATCACGCGGCCCTGGCCGGTCATATAGATGTTCTTGACACCCTCGACACCCATCAGGATGCCGCCGGTCGGGAAATCCGGGCCGGGCATGATCCGCAGAAGGTCTTCAACCGGAACCTCAGGGTTGTCGAGATAGGCCGAGACTGCCGTGCAGACCTCTTTTAAGTTGTGCGGGGGCATCTTCGTTGCCATACCGACCGCGATACCGTCCGTGCCGTTGACGAGCAGGTTCGGGATCCTGGCCGGGAGCACGGTGGGCTCCTGCAGGGACTCATCGTAGTTCGGCTGGAACTTCACGGTGTCCTTGTCAAGATCTTCGAGAAGCGCTTCTGCGTACGGGAAGAGCCGCACTTCGGTGTACCTGCTCGCTGCCGCAGAATCGCCGTCAATCGAACCGAAGTTCCCCTGCCCCTGTACCAGCATGTGGCGGTAACTGAAGGGCTGGGCCATCTTGACGATGGTATCGTAGATGGACGAGTCGCCGTGCGGGTGGTACTTACCCATTACGTCACCGACCACCCTCGCGCTCTTCCTGGTGGGCTTGTCGCTCGTGTTGCCCATGTCCCACATGCCATAGAGTGAGCGGCGGTGAACGGGTTTGAGACCATCGCGGACATCAGGAATGGCACGGCTGATGATGACCGACATCGCGTAGTTGATGAACGAGGTCTTCATCTCGTGTTCGATACTGATCGGCTCGGTGCGGTGGGTCACAACGGGCTCGGGGGCGGGCGCTTTCTTATCAGATGTCAAGGTTGGTCACCTCCTTGGCATGTCGGATGATGAAATTTTTCCGTATCTCCACATCCCTTCCCATAAGGGTCTTGAAGATCTCGTTTGCCTCATATGCATCCTCGATGTTCACCTGCCGGAAGATCCGGTGGGCGGGGTCCATGGTTGTGTCCCAGAGCTGCTGGGCGTTCATCTCACCAAGACCCTTATAACGCTGGACGGAGACTCCCTTATCTCCCATGGCAGCGGAGACCTGCTGCATCTCCTCTTCCTTGTACACGTACTTCTCCTCTTTCCCCTTTGCAATGCGGAAGAGAGGTGGCTGGGCGATGTAGATGTACCCGGCCTCGATCAGTTTGAGCATATAGCGGTAGAAGAACGTGAGAAGAAGCGTCCGGATATGGGCGCCATCCACATCGGCATCGGTCATGATCACGATATGGTGGTACCGTGCCCGCTCGATATCGAACTTATCACCGACACCGGTCCCGATGGCAGAGAGAAGCGTCTGGATCTCGGCGTTCTTCAGGATCTGGTGTTCGCCAGCCTTTTCGACGTTGAGGATCTTACCTCTCAAGGGGAGGATGGCCTGGAACTTCCTGTCCCGGCCCTGCTTGGCAGAACCACCTGCAGAATCTCCTTCCACGATATAAATCTCGGATTTGGCCGGGTCGCGCTCGGAACAGTCGGCAAGTTTTCCCGGGAGGCCGGAACTCTCCAGGGAACTCTTGCGCCTTGCAAGGTCCCGGGCATTCCGGGCAGCCTCGCGGGCTTTTGCCGCAGAGAGCGCCTTCTCAATGATGGTCTTGAGCACGGTCGGGTTCTCATCGAAATATTCGCTGAGGGCCGCATAAACGAGCGAGTCAACTATGCCCTTGACACTGCTGTTGCCCAGGCGCATCTTGGTCTGGCCCTCGAACTGGGGGTTTGCCATCTTGACGGAGACAACGGAGGTGAGGCCTTCACGGACATCCTCGCCGCGGAGCACGATCGTGGAGTTCTCTTTGATGAGGCCGTTCCGCTTTGCAACGGTATTGATGGTCCGGGTGATGGCACTCCGGAACCCTTCGAGATGCGTCCCGCCCTCGCGGGTATTGACCGAGTTGACGTAGCTGTAGATCTTCTCGTCATACGCGGTGGTATACTGCATCGCAACCTCGAGTTCGAGTTTGTTCTCGGGATCCTTTTTGGTGATATCGATAGGTGCCGGGTGGAGGCATTCCGCACCGTCGTTGAGGTACTTGACAAACTCTACGAGACCGCCGGCATAGCAGTAGGTTGCGGTGTCGCCGGTCCGCTCATCGGTGATGATGATGGTGAGCCCGGCGTTCAGGAACGCAAGTTCCCGCATGCGGTGGGCGAGCACATCGTAATCGAACGTAGTGGTCTCGAAGATGGTGGCATCCGGGACAAAGTGGATCCGGGTGCCGGTCATCTTTGCACCGTACTGCGCAAGGAAGACGCGCCGGTTCTCTTCTTCACTCTTGGCGGGATCGATGAGGTATGCTGATGAGAGGGCGGTCTGGCCGGATACAGGAGCCTCCACCTGGCTGTCAGTGGGTGTGAACTGCGCCGATGCATCGTACCACTGCTGATATCGTGCGATCAGTTCTGCAAGGGTCTCCTCGCGCTGCGAGAGTGCGGTGGTCATCTTGCCCTGCGCAAACCGCATCTCATAGATATTGCCATCCCGGTATACCTTGGCAGAGAGCCAGTTGGAGAGTGCGTTGACAACGGAAACACCCACCCCGTGCAGGCCACCGGAGACCTGGTAGGACTCCTTGTCGAATTTCCCGCCGGCATGGAGGACCGTGAGAACAACCTCAAGGGCACTCTTGCCGGTCTTCTCCATCCGGTCGACCGGGATGCCCCGCCCGTTATCCTCGACCATGAGGGACCCGTCCTTATTGATGACAACGGCTATGCGGGAACAGAACCCGGCCAGTGCCTCGTCAATGGAATTATCTACTACCTCGTAGACCAGGTGGTGCAGGCCGCGGGTGTCGGTGCTGCCAATGTACATCGCCGGGCGCTCGCGGACCGGAGTAAGCCCTTCAAGTACGGTGATGTGTGATGCATCGTATGAATCAGTCAAGCAAAACCTCCGTTTAAAAATGAATACCATTGCAAGGAAATTTTCACATATAATATTAGGGGCCTGAACATATAATGATACCCCTCAGTTTTCAGGCGTAAAAAGTAGGGATTTGCCCAGATCCGGAAGAATGCATTTTTTTATGATTATTTAAAAAATATAATTTTGAAAAATTTACCGGAAATACCTCCCGGAAAATCTGGTTCCGGGAATTTGGATCATAATTCTATTGTTTAAAAAACGACGTTCTTGGAAGCATGAAGGTATGCCCCCGCCACCGGGGGATCCTCCTATTGCGATAGTGACGTATTACCTGTACAGAATTTGTCAGCTGCCCGGTTTCCGTGCGGAAAAAAGATGTTCAGGTACTGGTTTTAGTGCCTGCGTATGGTAATGAATGCAACTGCACCGAGACTGATCACGGCGATCAGTGCACCATAGCCCGGCGACGTGGCCGGGGCCGTTATGGGGGCTGAAGGACTGGGGGTGGCTGTTGCAGCTGTTGTCGCTATTGTAGTTGACGGGGACGTAGTTGCTGGTTCGGGTGGCTTCCCAAGAGTGATTGAGACCGTGCCGTATGCTGCGTCTGCAAGGTTTTCCTTATCGTAGGGCTGGCTTACTGCGTAGATGGTGTAGGTGCCTGCATCGAGTGCATAGTGTGCAGTCCCCCACTTCCAGGACCAGGTGTGGTCACCGTTTACATCAATAGACTTGAATGAGGTCGCATCATTGTTCCTGACTGCATAGTTCCCGGGGTCTGCCCGCTGGATCTGTGAACCAGCGCTCTTCAGGCCGGGTCCGACAATGAACAGGTAGGTCTTCCAGGTTTCGGTGTTGGTACCCGTGAACTCGATCTCGTCGCTGAGGAAGTAGCTCTGGTTGCCCACTGCCACGATAGTGACTGCTCCCGAAAGGACGGTCTTTTCATTTCCCGACAGGGTTGGTGTTGTCGGGGATGTAGTTGCCGATCCAGCTGACTTTTTGATGGTGATTGAAACTGTGCCGGTTGGAGTAATGCGGTTCTTGTCGTAAAGCCGGGGCACGGCATAGATGGTGTAAGTACCGCCTTCAAGCACATAGTTGGTGGTGTCCCACTTCCAGGACCAGGTGTGGTCACTCTCGACACTTACCTGCTGGTAGGAGGCAGGGTTGTCATTTTCGAGTGGCGAGTGCGCCGGGTCCGGGTTGTTGATCTGTGCGCCATCTTCGGGCAGGCCGGGTCCGGTAATGAACAGGTAGGTCATGTCTGTTATGGTGTTGTCGCCGAGGAACTCGATCGTCTCGCCGGCGTAGTAGTTCGTGTCGCCGGCTGTCATGATCGTAATATGGGGCCTGTCGGCGGCCATGGCGGCGATCTCTTCATTAGTCAGGTTTGATCCTGCGAATACCGGCATTACCGCAAGGAGGGAAAACAGGGTAACTGCAACGAGTGCAAGCGTCAATCGTTTCGTCATTTGTTCTTCACCTCCGCATAACGATGAATGCAACTGCCCCGAGGCTGATCAGCGTAATCAGGGCACCGAAGCCGGGCGACGTAGTGGGAGTCGGGGTCGCAACGGGGGCTGTCGGGGATGCAGTTGTTGACACGAGCGGCTTCTTGATGACGATAGAGACTGTGCCGTAGGGTGTTTTCTCAAGGTGGTCTTTGTCATGGGGTCGGGCTGCTGCATAGATGGTGTAGGTCCCGGCATCAAGTGCACTATTCGAGGTTCCCCACTTCCAGGACCATGTGTGGTCGCCATTGACGTCCATAACCTTGAAGGTTGATGCATCGCCGTCAACAACTGCGTCAGTGCCGGGGTTGATGCCCGTGAGGTCTGAACCCTTCGGCTTCAGGTTTGGACCCGTAATGAACAGATAGGTCTTGTAGGACCCGGTGTTGGTACCGGAGAACTGGATCTCTTCGCCGAGGTAATAACTTTGGTTGCCGGTTGCAATGATAGTAACTACACCCGGAAGGACGGTCTCTCCGTTTCCGGATAGGGTTGTAGCAGACGGGATTGTCGTAGCTGGAATTGTTGCAGGCGGTGTTGTAGTTGACGGGGAAACAGTTGCTGACCCAGCTGAGTTTTTGAATGCGACTGAGGTGAAGCCGTATTCTATTGTCGGATCAAGGTGGTCATAATCGTTGGGTCGGGGTACTACATAGATCTTGTAAGTGCCGTCTTGAATTACATAATTGGTGGTGTCCCACTTCCAGGACCATTTATGGTCACTCTTGACCGTTGCCTGCTGGAAGGTGGTAGGGTTGCCGTTTTCGAGCGGCGAGTGCGCCGGGTCCGGGTTGTGGATCTGTGCGCCGTTTGCGGGCAGGCCGGGCCCGGTGATGAACAGGTAGGTCATGTCGGACGCGGTGTTCTCGCCCAGGAGCTCGATCGTGTCGCCAGGGGTGTGGACCATGACGAACATGCCGTTGGAGTCGATCGTGTCGGCAGGAGGAATGTAGTTCGGGTCAATGCGGTCCATGACTGTAATATAAGGCCTGTCGGCGACCATGGCGGCAATCTCTTCATTAGTCAGGTTTGATCCCGCGGATATCGGCATTATCGCGAGAAAGGCAAACAGGACAACCGCGACAAGTAACGTTAATCGTTTCGTCATTTGGTTTTACCTCGTATGTAATGGTTATTATATCATGTAAATGTGGATACATTGACAAATAAATAATTCGAATTAGATCTCATACAAAAGAAAATAGAAAAATTTTCATTATCAATGAATGTAAGACAGGGATTTTTTATCGCACACCTACCGGAACTCTCCCACACTGGCATCGCTGATGCCCAGTTCCTTGTCGATCGCAACTACGAGCCGCTTTAAGGTGAAGAGCACCTCACGGGCGTCCTCCCCGTCCATCGAGCCCGGCTGGTGCCAGATCACTTTCTTCCGGAGCAGGGTCGTGAGTTCTTCGACTTCCGTTCCCCGGAATTTTTCCGGCAGTTCCAGACCTTCAACATGATCCCCTGCGCCGTGCCATGCCTGTTCCGGTGGCAGCGCGAAATGCATCGCGATCAGCGTGATGCTGGTCACGAATCCACATCCGAACTGGTGCTCCATGCAGAGACATGGTGAGGGGATGAGAAAATAGTAAGGATGGAGGACGGGCTATTATGCCCGGGCCGCTATCAGCCAGGTACCGATGGGAACTGCAATCGTGACAATGAGACAGAAGCCGAGAAACGACCATTCCGATGTCCGTAGCGGCTTCTTCGTCACAAAGATATGGCTGTTCTTCCCGTATCCCCGGCAGAGCATGCTGGTGTAGACTCGTTCGCCCTGTTCGTACGAGCGGATAAAGATCGTCCCCACCATATAGCCGATCTGTTTCATGCGGTAGCGGTAGGGCAGGGCAGAATCGAACGGATCAAAGCACCGGGTGGTCAGCGCTTCATTGATCTTGCGGAAGATGTACCCGAAGACAAAGAGATAGCGGATCATCATGCCGAACGTGAGGGCAAACTCCGGGGGGAGCCCCATGCGCCCGGCCCCTTCCAGTATGTCGTGGAGTTTTGTTGAAGACGAGAGCAGGATGATCGCTGATACACAGACTACAAACTTGACGAACAGGATGAAGGCAAACTCGACGGATTCCGCGTAGATATGAATACCAAACGGCAGGTCTGCAATGACATGAAAGACCTGATAATAACGGTTGGTGAAGAAGATCTGGAACAGGATGATGAAGAGCCCGAAGGGCAGCACCATGACAAGGCGCCGGAGATACACGAGCCAGGGCAGGCGGGCAAGCGCCCAGAGCGCCATGATGAATGCAAAAAAGATGAGGCCGACCGTGAATACAAGGGGAGAGTACGGCACGGCCACCATCGCGATGATGATGGCAAACATGCCAAGGATCTTCACCCGTGCATCGAGATTGTGGATAAAACTGTCCCGGTACCCGGCCTTCTCGATATAAAAGAGTTCCTCAATCATTGGCTGGATCCGTCCTTTGGCCCTTGTAGGTGTTGACCAGCGCCCGTTCGGCGTCCTCGTACGTGTAGGCCATGGGCACCGGCACACCCTGCTGGTTCAGGGAGCGGATCAATTTCGGGAGTACCGGGACATCGAGCCGGACGGAGCGGAGCATATCGGGCTGGAGGAAGATCTCATCAACGGTTCCCTCTGCCACAAACTGCCCCTTGTTCATCACATAGATGTAGTCAGCGACCTCGGCTACCATCGATACATCGTGCGTTGAGAAGATGACCGTCATCCCGTATTTCCGGGACAGGGAATTGATGAACTCCACAAGGTCGTGGACGCCTTTGGGATCCAGTCCCGCGGTCGGCTCATCAAGGACGAGCACTTCCGGCTCCATGGCAATGATACCGGCAATGGCGACCCGCTTCTTCTCTCCCCCGCTCAGGTGATGCGGGACCCGGTGGGCGAGATCTTCGATCCCCACAATTCTGAGCGCCTCTTCAACGCGGTGGTGGATGGTCTCTTCATCAAGGCCAAGGTTCGTGGGGCCGAATGCGACATCCTGTTCAACGGTGGGCGAAAAGATCTGGTCGTCCGCGTTCTGGAAGACGATTCCCACGAACTTGCGCACCTCCCGGATATTCTCCTTCGTTATGGGCTCGCCCCGGATCAGGACCGATCCCGAGGTGGGTTTGAAGATCCCGTTGAAACATTTAAAAAGCGTGCTCTTCCCTGCACCATTCGACCCGATCACCGCGATACGGGCATTCCTCGGGGCAACGAAGTTGAGGGAATGCAGGGCAGTGACATTCCCGGGGTAGGTGTAGACGAGGTCACGGGTTTCGATGAGGTGCATGGTGAAATTCCTGTAATGAGTGGATTTTTTGCGGGAAATACTCTCTCAATTCTTTCTTGAGATGAAGCGGCTGATGCCGAATCCCAGCGCGAGCAGCACCAGCACACCGAAGAGGATCGCCATCGCTTCCCCGGGTTTGTCCATTCCCGGGATCGCGTAATCCGTAAGGGGTGCCTGCCACGAGAACGTATTACCGGTCTTTTCTGCAACTGCCGCTTCTGCGGACGTGGCTTTTGCCTCATCGATATGAACGGTGGTCACATCCTTTGCCCCGTACGCAGAAAGGAATGTGCTGTCGAGCCCGTCAGGATAGGTGGAGGCATAATACGGGGCAATGATCGCAAGCGCCAGCGCGATCGTGATACCGGCAATGATGATCACATCCTTTGCCTTCCGGCTCCTGGCAACAACATCGCCCGCGACAATATCCGGGCGGGCATGGATGATGAGGGAGAGGGCAAAGGCCGTGATGCCGCCTTCGATGATCCCGATGATCGCGTGATAGATGCCCATGGTGATCAGGCCGAACGTGAGAGGCAGGGTTCCGGCAATGGCGAGCTCAACTGCACAGACAATGGCAGGGATGAAGAGAGAGATCCAGCCGGCAATGAACGCTGCACAGAAGCGGTTATGGAAGAGGTTGTTGATGGACTGGTAGGAATAAAACCCGAAAAATCCTCCCAGCACCCCCATGTTGATGATGTTGGCTCCCATTGCGGTAATCCCGCCATCGCCAAAGAAGATTCCCTGCAGGACAAGAACAAGCGTGAGGATAAAGACTGCGGCAAAGGGGGACCCGAGGACAATGGCGGCGAGAGCTGCACCGACGACATGACCGCTGACACCTCCCGGGATGATCGAAATGGGGAGCGCCATGTTGAGGGTCTGAATGGCAAAGATCCCCGCGGCAAGCACAGCGACAAGAGGAACTTTATCCTCGCTCATCTCCCGCTTTGCCCAGCGGAGCGAGAGGAGGATGAACACAAGGGCAATGATCCAGTATATGGCAGCCTGAGAGATCGGGAAAAAACCATCGGGAATATGCATGACATTCTCTCAACAGATACTACGATTGTAACGTTTTGTAATACTTGGTAGATTAAAAAGATTGTTCTTTGATAGTCTAGTCTGAATTTTTTTGAAAACTGACAAAAAGAGAGATACATGTTCAGGGAAAATCGAACCGGGTAGAATTCCACAGAATATGTGCATTCCGGGACATGAAACCAGAGCAAATAGTAAAAACATCATAATTATAAAAGAACCGGATAGAAACGTTTTTGTTCATGGACAGAGTGATACCTGTCAGAAATGATTTCCCTTCTGTATGTCGACGATGAGCCGGAACTGCTCAATCTCGCCAAACTGTTCCTGGAGCGGGAGGGGGAATTTACCGTCACGACTACGACATCGTCACGGAAATGCCTCGATCTTCTGGCAGACCGGTCATTTGACGCGATCATATCCGATTACCAGATGCCCGCCATGGATGGCATCGAACTCCTCAAGCAGGTGCGGAGCAGGGGTCTCTCCACCCCGTTCATCCTCTTCACCGGGAAGGGGAGGGAGGAGGTGGTGATCGAGGCCATCAACAATGGTGCAGACTTTTATCTCCAGAAAGGGGGCGCTGCCCGGCCCCAGTTTGCCGAGCTCCGCCATAAGATCATCGCGGCCACGGAACGCAGGCGGGCGATCGATGCCCTGAGGGAGAGCGAGACCAAGTACCGGGAACTGGTCGAGAATGCCGGCAGCATCATCCTCAAGATGGACCCGGCGGGCAATATCACGTTCTTCAATGAGTTTGCACAGAGCTTCTTCGGATTCACTATGGCTGAAATTCTTGGGAAACCGGTGATTGGCACCATTGTCCCGGCGTATGAATCAGCGTCAAACCGCGATCTCACCCGCATGATTGAGAACATCATCACCCATCCCGATGATTTCACGAACAACGAGAACGAGAATATCACCAAGAGCGGGAAACGGGTGTACATCCACTGGTGGAATAAACCCCTGTATGACAAAAACGGCGCCTTCGAGGGGGTGTTGTGCGTTGGCACGGATATTACCGCCCGCAAACAATTCGAGGACGAACTCCGTGCCGAGAACGACAAGAACCGCGGTCTCATGAACAATGCCAACGATGCCATCTTCATCATGGATGCTGCCACGGGCATGTTCGCTGATGCCAACCGGAGGGCACTCGAACTGGTCGGAAGGTCGCTTGCAGAGCTCCAGGACATGCACCTGACCCGTATCTTCCCGGCCGAATACCATGAGATGTACCTGGGATACTTCTCTGATGCAGCAAAAGAGGGATCCCGATCCCATTCTCTTGCCATCGTTGATAGCAAGGGTCGGATGATTCCAGAGGTGGTGAGTTTCACCATGCTCAACATAGGTGATCGCCCGCATGTCATGGGTATCTTCCATGACATTGCCGAGATCAAGATGGCACAGGATGCCCTGCAGCTTGCCAACAGGAAACTGAACCTGCTATCAGACATCACCCGCCACGATATCCGTAACAAGCTCACCATACTCGAGGGATATCTGGAGCTCTCGCGGGGGCTCACCAGGGATCCCGATCACAGCATGTATATCCGGAAGATCCAGGACATTGTCAAAAATATCAGCGAGAACATCGAATTCACCCGGCTCTACCAGAACCTCGGCGTGGCAGCACCGGACTGGCAGAACGTCCACAATGTCTTCTTCCACGCCTGCACCCAGATAGATATCCGGAAGATCTGCGTCCAGTCGGATACCGGGGCGCTGGAGATCTATGCCGATCCCCTTCTTGAGCGGGCATTCTTCAACATAGCGGATAATGCAGTCACCCACGGGGGACGGGTAACCAGGATCAGGATCTCCGCACAGGAGACACTCGAAGGGGCATTGATCGTGATAGAAGACAATGG
>JBAYMI010000037.1:0-11961 GCA_041663625.1 Methanoregula sp. | reverse complement strand
GGGATCAGACCGCGTCCTTCCACTGGCACGAGCAGTGCCGGAAATCCATGAGAGCGGCAGACGCACAGTCCTTGCAGATCCGGGCAGGGGCGGCGGCAACGGTCTTGTTGAGCGCGATGATATTGGTCATCAGTGTTGCGGTGACGGGCTCGCTCGTGAGCAGGCACGGGTAGTCGGCAAGGCGCATCATCGCCGAGAACCGGACGGTCATCGAACAGGCCGGATACGCGTACCGCTGCGGGTTTGCGATCACGTCGTTCTTTAAGATGGGCGCAAGGTTCACATCGAACCCGCCGACTTTCGGCGTGAGAGTCCCGGGGGTTCCGGCCCGCATCCGGCGGGCCTTGTCCACAAGTTTCCAGCCCCGGTACACCATGTCCATGAAGTCGCAGTTGTGGAGTTCGACTGCCGCGCCACGCTTCGGGTAGAGCTGGACGTAGTTGTGGTAGCGCTTGGTGAGCATGTCCACAACCATGATCGCGTTGAAACCGTCGAGTTCGAGCAGGTATTCGGCTGCACTCGCGGATGCCCCGGTCGCAAGCGAGAGGACTTCTGTCTCGGTCTTGATCTTCGGCGCTGCGGCTTTGAGAGTTGTGTCCATCACTTCGGTCACTGCCTCGATGACTGCCATGATCACGTCGTCCTTGCACATGTTGTACGTGGACTGGGAGATGTGGTGGGCGATATCCCCGACGCAGTAGGCCGGCACGGTCACGATGTTCCCATAATGGACGTCATCGTCGATTGCGGCTTTCACTGCCCCGCTCATCTTCGTGCGGTAATCCTTCATGTACTTCCGGCAGTCAAACGAGGACTGGCCCACGCTGTCCATGAGTTTTGCCTGTGCCTCAACAGGAGTCTGGTAGATGGACTGGATCATCGCAATCTCTTTTTCGACTGCATCCGCAAGGGTGGCTCCGTTCTCGACTGAGTGGGCAAAGACATCGCCAATACCGTACGACGTGTTCATGCCCCACGACTTTGCCGCGAGGATCGCCTGCTTGTGGTCGACCGGGATCTTCGTGGTTTTGAGGATCTGGTTGACGATGTTGCTGCTGCTGCCCGGGATGAGCGCAAAGTCTACGACGCAGGTGGGGCCGTAGAACCCCGCATAGCGCCGGGCCGATTCCTTTCCTATCAGGGCCTCTGCCTTTCCAACGGCCGCAACAAATGTGTCCACGCTCTTTTTAAACGCGGGGTCCTCATCGTAGAGGATCTCCATGACGACCGGCGTCTGGTAGTGCTCGACATAGGGGTCGTCCTCGGGCCGTATGGTATTAGTAAGTCCCTTGAGGATTGTGTAGTGAGCGTCAACCGAGTCCTTGTGCAGGGCAAAGACCGCCTTACTCTGGTCACCTGCCGGTTTCATCACCTTTACTGCATCGACATAGGCCTTCGTGTCGTCGATGACAAAGTTCTGTCCGCGCTTCTTTTTTATCTGGTTCACATCGGCGTGCTGGGCAGCCATCGCCTCGTCTATCATCTTTTTTACGATCTCTTGCATACAAATCAACTTCCTTCCTTGAGACTCCCGCCGGGTAAAACTCCCCCGATACCGGGTCTCTCCGGAAACCGTGGGAAAATTTCCCCCGTCTGTGTGTTCAACCGGCCGTTCCTTCTTGGTCCCCGGTTAGCGCTTTCCAGGTCGGGCTTTCAAACAGGCCGTCATAAGTTGCCTCTTCCATTTCCTCAAAAAGTTTGTACGGCACAGCGAAGGTGAACATATTCCTAGGAATCGTTTTCCCGACATTTTCCCGGGCGGTGGGATCTGTGAACCCAAGCACCGCTCTCGGGTGTTCCCGTTTTGCCTCTTCATATACCATTGCCCCAATCTGCTCGCAGCCACTCACCGGGGGGAGATAAACAGCATCCAGCCCTTCGTAGAATGAGCCGATAAGGGTAGCAAGCCCGGTAACCTGTAGGGGATCCACTAAAAAAACAACAGCAACCGGGTGTTCACCGGGTTTTACCTTGCTTAAGGGGGTGAAAATCACGTATTTCTCCGGAATATCCGTGATGGGAAAATTCTCGATATGCTTTGTTGCACGTTCTACGTTCCTGTATATTCGCTCGCCATACAGGAACTTCGGACGTTCACGTTCGGGGACATGCTGTACCATCTGGCGGTAGGCCTCGGGATTTTTACTGCTTTCTGCCCCTTTTGTCAGGAATGCACATACGAAATCCGTGCCCTCTCCCCCGAATGCACCCTCAAAACCGTTCCCAAAACCAAGACCGGCGCGGGCCCCGGGACAGCCATAGCTTTCCCGGTCGAATACCGCGGTTTTTCCCTTTACTGCCACCTGCGCAAAAAACATCATGACGCAGGCATATGCGTGTGGTTTTATCTGGAGCGCACCTTCGGGCTTGGTATTGCTCCAGAGGATTGCCGTAGGTTCATATTTCAGTTTGAGTTTTTCCGCAACGATACTCTTCATCACCTTCAACCTCCTTATTTCATCCAGCCGTTTCGGACATACCAGTCGTACTCATAGGCGAATCCATCCTTATCGGACTTCACTAACTGGCAGAAGTAATTCCTTTTTTCCTGGTGTATCAGATCCTGTTCCGGGTAAGATATCTCACTCCTGATCGATCGAACCAGTTTTCTCCCCAGGTCATGGGCGTCCGCTTCGGCTTTTCCAAGTGCGCCCGGGCTTGTGCCGCTTGCAACACCTATCCCGCCAACGACGTTCGCCCCCAGCGTTAAGAGAACTTTATTCATGTATCCCACGACTTCATCCGTTCCGCTTCCGCCCGATGTGCAGACAGAACACCCGAATTTTCCGGTCAGCATCTGGCAGTGGATGGCACCCGACATACGATCGAAGACCGTTTTCAGCGGGCCCGGCACCGAATCAATATAATTCGGAGCTCCGAGTACAATCCCTTCCGAATTCATGATCCGATCAAAGAGATCGGAAAAATCATCGAGCTGAGGACATTCCCCGGTCGTGTGGCAGGCATTACAAGCGGTGCAGTTTTCAATGTGCAGCGAGTAAATATCCACAAGTTCCGGTATTGCTCCCTCTTTTTTGGCTCCTTCCAGCACTTTCTCTACCAGATGGCGGGTGTTGCTGTTCTTCCCGCGGGGACTTGCGATCAAACCGATTACTTTCATGGTTTCCACGATGTGGTCCTCCTGACAAGCGATTGTTCATTTCAATCAGCTGCTTATACTCTAAATTGTTTATGTACTAATAAATATTTTGGGTTGGCCATTATAAATTATCAAGGGGTTACAAATTATGTATGAAGAGAAAATTTCAGAAATCCGGGAAGAATTTCCCAGACTTCAGTAAAATATTTATTAGTGTCTAAACAAATTGGTGATGAGACAATTGATAGCTATGAAACAAACACCCGCTGATTTGCCAGAACTGTATCAGATGCTGATGCGTATCTCAAACAAGATAAATATCGTCGAGAGAACACGCTATGATTTCGGGGTTCCTGAACCTCTCTATGTCTCGGAAATGCACACGCTTCAGGCAATCGGACGTACTCCGGACAATAACGTCGGGATAATTGCCGAACTGACCGGTGTGACCCCTTCTGCCGCGTCGCAGGTTATCACAAAACTGACAAAACGGGGACTGGTCCAGAAGGTACGCGGCGTTCGTAATGATAAAGAGATTCTCCTGAAACTTACCCCCCAGGGCCTCATTGCATACTATAACCACGAAAAGATCCATGCGGAAAAGTGTGATGGACTCTTTCAGGCAATCGGCCCCCTTAGTGCCGAGGAGCGGACCACACTGGAACGGGTCTTTTCATCCATTGAATTTTACTATACCAAAAGTATCGAGGAAAATTCCCGCATCGCCGCACATGTGCCCGATGAGGATAAACAATGAGTCCGGCCACCAATGGAAATACAACCCTGATGCAACCCCACCCCGGTACTGAAACCGAAGTACCGGAGATCTGCCACAGCCCGTCCACCCCGGTAACGCGCACCGGGAAAAGTATTGTCCTCCTTATAGCTGTCCTCTCTGGATTTTTAACTCCCTTTGACGCATCAGCCGTGAACATCGCTCTCCCCAGCATCGGCAGCGAGTTCCACATGGATGCCATCGCCCTCTTGTGGATCGTGACGGCATACCTCCTTGCCGCGGCTCTTTTTTCCGTCCCGTTTGGGAAAATCGCGGACATTTACGGGAGAAAAAAGATCTTTTTATACGGCATCGCGATCTTCAGCTTTGCTTCCCTGGCCGTAACGATGGCACCCACGAGCGGAGTGATGATCGCCATCCGGGTGGTTCAGGGTCTGGGCTCTGCAATGATTTTCGGGACCGCTATGGCGATCCTTACCTCAGTCTTTCCCCCGGGCGAGCGCGGAAAAGCGCTGGGCATCTATATGACGGCGGTCTATTTTGGCCTCTCCGTCGGTCCATTCCTTGGCGGGGTTATGACCCAGTACCTTGGCTGGAGAAGCATCTTCCTGGTCAACGTTCCCATCGGGCTTGTCGCCGCTCTCCTCATCCTCTGGAAGCTGAAAGGTGAATGGGCTGAGTGCTATGCCGAGAAGTTCGATCTCACCGGCTCCGTTATCTATGGCGCAGCGCTCGTCACGGTCATGTACGGGTTCTCTCTCCTCCCGGACAGCACGGGCCTCCTCCTCATTCTCGCAGGGATTTTCGGGGGAATCGTCTTTGCCCTGTACGAGATGCGGATCCCCTTCCCGGTCCTCGACATGAAGCTGCTGATCGGGAACCGGGCCTTTGCTTTCTCAAACCTGGCAGCGCTCATCAGTTATTGCGCCACCTTTGCAGTGGCTTTTTTATTAAGCCTGGATCTCCAGTACACCAAGGGATTCGCCCCGGAATACGCAGGTATCATCATCCTCTCTCAGACGGTAGTCCAAACCCTCTTCACACCGGTTGCCGGCAGACTCTCGGATAAAAGCGATCCACAGATCATCGCAGCTGTGGGCATGGCACTTACCGCGCTCGGTCTCTTCCTTCTCATCTTCGTCACAGAAGCAACGACAATCTGGTACCTGATCGCAAGCTTGCTGGTACTTGGTGCGGGACTCGGACTCTTCGCCTCTCCGAATACCAACGCGGTCATGAGCTCGGTGGAAAAGCGGTTTTACGGGGTCGCTTCCGGGATGGTCGGCACGGTTCGTCTCTTGGGCCAGATGATCTCCATGGGAATTGTTATGATGATCTTTGCGATTATTATCGGGCCGGTCGAGATAACACCTGAATACTACCCCCAGTTCATAACGAGCATGCACATTTGCTTCATATTCTTCACCGTACTCTGCCTGATCGGGATCTTCTTCTCGCTGATCAAGAGAAAAGCAACAACGTAGCGTATCAGGTTTTACAATGTCAGATGATATAACGTCGGCCATGGCAGCTGTCGAAAGATGGCTCGGAAATCCGGTTTCGCGCGTTTTCCTTCGATTCGTTACGACAAATGATAAATGTGGAAACCGGTTGTCGAATGCGATCGATCAATATCTTGGAAAGGAAAAAGCGGTGTGCTGGAAATGCAGGCTGGCTGGAAAGATTGTAGGATACACTCTTCGGAAAAGCAGTAACCTGTTTGGGGTCGGCAATGAGGACATCAAAAAGGGACTGGCAGAGCCGGTGTTCAAGAACGGGCTCATGAACGTGCTCAATGGTATTGCACGCTATGGGGTTACAAGGCCCCAGATTGTCAATGCGCCATTTCTCGTGGTCTGGGATTTCACCCACAGGTGTAACCTCCACTGCAAGCACTGTTATCAGGATGCCCAGCTGGCACTACCGGATGAACTGGATACCGAAGAGGCAAAACACCTGATACGGGAGATGGCTGATGCCGGTGTTGTTGTCATCGCATTCTCGGGCGGCGAACCGCTCATGAGAAAGGACTTTTTCGAGATTGCGGCGTATGCCCACCAACAGGGCATGTATATCGCACTGGCGAGCAACGGGACGATGATCACCCCTGAGATTGCCGGCCGGCTCAAAAAAATTGGCGTGGATTATGTCGAGATCTCCCTTGACGGGAAAGATGCAGCGTATCACGATGCTCTGCGGGGAATTGACGGTGCGTTCGAACGGAGCGTCACCGGGATCCGGAACTGTGTCGAAAACGGGATCTATTCCTGTATTGCCACGACCGTGACACAGGATAATTATGACCAGGTACCCGAGATTTACCAGCTAGCGGCGGACTTGGGGGTGACCCGCGTCATCTTTTTCAATTTCATCCCGACCGGTAGGGGCGCAGAGATGGCTGACAAGGACATAACACCCTGCCAGCGGGAGGATCTCCTCAGGTTCATCCTGGCAAAAAACATTCCCGGCTTTACGCCAGAGGTGCTCTCCACCGCCCCGCAGTTAGCCCGGGTCGCCATCCAGCGGGACAAGGATGCCGGTGTACCTGTAGGACACTTCCATCTCGGCACCGAGCTGAGCGGCAAGACCCGGATGCTTGCGGATTTTATCGGCGGATGCGGGGCCGGGCGGCTCTATTGCAGCATCGAACCGCAGGGAGATGTCCAGCCCTGCGTTTTCATGCCGATCAAGGTCGGGAATATCCGGCAGACTCCGTTCCTTGAGATCTGGCATAATGCGGAGGTACTCAAGAACCTGAGAGACCGCGATCTCCTGACCGGTACCTGCGGTTCGTGCACGAACAAGTATATCTGCGGCGGCTGCCGGGCACGGGCGTGGGCGTATTTCCACGATTTGACAATGCCTGATCCCGGATGTATAAACAATGATTCTTGGCGTTCCCGTGACTTTTTAATTCGAGACAGGTATCGCGACGATATCATTTTCTTGGCTCACGTTAGCGGACCAGAACCTCCATGCCATCCTCTGGATTAAATCCGCGCCCCGTTCCGCACGCTTTGTGCACCTTTTTGCATTCGCACCCTGCTTAGTGGACCTGCGTGAGGAATCCTCTACCAGAATGGATTTAATGGGAGGGGATTTCCTCCTCACCCCCTCCCGGGTAGGCCGGGTGTCCCGACAGAGACGGTGATCCGGCCTCTTGGAGAGATACGATATTCCGGCCCCTGTACAGGCCCCGATTGCCCCTTACATGCCCCCGGGACGCACTAATTCCCCGAAAACACGCACGAATTCAGGGTAAAACCGGCATTTTCACGCCGGAGAGAAAAACACCTAATAGCACTGTTCAGGCAGCGGTATTTTCCTGGGAGGTGCTGGCGGACGTAGGTTGGACAGAACGCGGATATGAGGTTCCGATCCGGGGTCCCGGTACCCGGGTGACTCTTGTGATCAGTACCTTGGCCCGGCATATGACTCCCTGTGATTCTCCGACGTGGGAATCCCGTGTTTACCCCGGGGGACGACGGAAGCAGGAGCCGGATCCTGCCATTGTGGGGGACGAAATCACGAAAACGGGGGCCTATTGTTTCCGGGAAAACCCGCATTGCCTTCCGATTGCCGGATTGTGGGGGTTAGCGTGCCCTGAAAAGGGACCAAACTGGCCCAATTGGGAGGGCGATCATCCCCCCATGGGCTCCCGGACGTGGAAACAAGAAACTGCGGGTCCGGGGATCCGGGCCACAACGCCCCGGATTTCCCGGGGACCGGCAACGAATAAAGAGGAGAACACGACGGACAAAAAAGGGAGGTACCCGATATGACAACACTCTTTGAAGTATTGGACCCGGAAGCAAAGGAGGAACTGATCCGTGGCGATGTGATCGAACTTGTTTCGGTCATCGTGACCGCAGTACCGGACCCGGACCGGCCGGACGACCGGCTCGCGATGAAGATCGCCGCTGAAATGTACGATGAGTTCGCTTCCGGGACGCCATGGATCGATACGGAACTCGGAAAAGTCCGGGAGCTCTGCGCCAGAGCGGCCGACGACATCACGATCCCGGCAGAAGATGCCCTGCACGTTGCCCTCAACCGGAACCGGAAAAGTCTGGACGGCCTTTTCGTGGGAAGGGTCGGCGGGCACCCTGCGGCATGGGCGTCCGACCCGCAGCTCATGACATTTCTTGGGACGGTCCTAAAGGACGCCCGGGCAGAGGTTCTGGTCTGGTGGCTCGCATGGACCGTGGCAATGGACGATGACGGGAAACTGGTCGTAGACTGCGAGGACAACCTGTCGCACTCAGGCCCGGCTGTCGCGCTGCTGTATCCGGACCGGGAATCGTTCTTTGCAGCAGATGAAACGGGCGAGACCCGGAACAATATTTTAGAGCGGATGCGGGTGGTGAATGGGGTGGTGGGGAGGATGGTGGGGGAACTGATGGGGGGAGGGTAATTGAGGGTACTGCCGTCAGGATTCGTCCGGATAACTCTGTGTACCTAAACGGACATTTTCCTTTTTAAATTCCCCGACTGAAAATACAGATATTTCAATCAAAGATTGAGACGAAGTAATCCTGCCTTACGACGGTTTCAAAACCCTTTTCGCCAACCCCACGTAATTCATCATAATATATTTGAACAGTCGGTGAAATTATTTGAATACGTTGTCTTTGA
The DNA here is from genome assembly GCA_041663625.1 of Methanoregula sp. Lineage (GTDB taxonomy): Archaea > Halobacteriota > Methanomicrobia > Methanomicrobiales > Methanospirillaceae > Methanoregula. The sequence continues at coordinate 3,490 of JBAYMI010000037.1, read as the reverse complement.
GGATCGTGCAGGAAATAAATTTTTCACCGGTCTTGGGGGGTCATCATGAGTAATGGAGATACTACCTGGATCCAGAATTTCATCTGGGGTATCGCAGATGATGTTCTTCGCGACGATTATGTCCGGGGAAAATATCGTGACGTTATCCTCCCAATGACCGTTATCCGGAGAATCGATGCAGTCTTGGAACCCACCAAGCCCGCCGTACTGAAAATGAAAGCCTCGCTTGACAAGGCAAAGATCACTCATCAGGAAGAGGCACTCCGACAGGCTGCAGGCCAGGCATTTTACAATATTTCCCCCTTCACGCTTCGGGATCTGAAAGCCCGGGCAAAACAGCACCAGTTAAAGGCGGATTTTGAGGTGTATCTTGATGGATTCTCTTCAAACGTTCAGGAGATCCTTGACAAGTTCAAATTCCGGAACCAGATACCGACACTGGTGGAAAACGATCTTCTTGGGATTCTCATTGAAAAATTTCTCGATCCCACTATCAACCTGAGTCCCGATCCGGTTTATGATGGACAGGGGGACGTCAAAATCCATGGTCTGGACAACCATGCGATGGGTACTATCTTTGAGGAGCTGATCAGAAAATTCAATGAAGAAAATAATGAAGAGGCCGGGGAACATTTTACCCCCCGCGATGTCATCCAGCTCATGGCCGATCTGATTATCCTTCCGATTTCCGATTCCATTAAATCCGGGACTTATCTTGTTTATGATGGTGCCTGCGGGACCGGGGGAATGCTGACAATCGCAGAAGAGCGCTTAACGGCAATTGCCCGGGAGCACGGCAAAGAAGTTTCCATTCACCTGTATGGTCAGGAAGTAAATCCGGAGACTTACGCAATCAACAAGGCCGATCTCCTGCTGAAAGGAAACGGGGATGAGGCTGAAAATATCAAACATGCCTCGACTCTCTCGCAGGATGCATTTCTCTCCCGGCAATTTGATTTCATGCTCTCGAATCCACCGTATGGGAAATCATGGAAAAAAGATCTTGAACGGATGGGCGGGAAGAAAGACTTCAGGGATCCCCGGTTTATCATCAATTATGCCGGAAATGCTGAATACCGGATGGATACCCGCTCCAGCGATGGCCAGATGATGTTTCTGGTTAACAAACTGAGCAAGATGAAACAGGGCACTCCGCTTGGGAGCCGCATTGCAGAAGTACACAACGGGTCATCCCTTTTTACGGGAGATGCCGGGCAGGGTGAGAGCAATGTCCGGCGCTGGATCATTGAGAACGACTGGCTTGAGGCGATTATTTCCCTCCCGCTGGATATGTTCTACAATACCAACATTGCGACCTACATCTGGGTTCTCACCAACCGGAAACCGGCCCACCGGAAGGGAAAAGTCCAGTTCATCAATGCCACTGAATGGTACAAGCCCCTGCGAAAGAATCTTGGGAAAAAGAATTGCGAGTTGTCAGAAGAAGATATCCGGCGGATATGTGCACTGTTCCTGAATTTTAAAGAGACAGAGCAATCTAAAATTTTCCCGAATGCTGCATTCGGGTACTGGAAGGTGACGGTCGAACGTCCCCTGCGACTGTACAGCCAGTTCACGAACAAGGCGATTGATGCCCTGCGGTTTGCCTCGGGGGATAAAGAGATCCGGGCCCACCTCTACGAAGAATTCGGCGATGTCCTTGTTGATGACTTTTCCCGGATCAGAAAGGATCTGGAAAAGCGTCTTTTGGAGTGGGGCAATGATAACGACAACAATGATAATGATGAGGACAACGATGAGGACAATGATGACGGTGCCTCATCTTCCGGCAAGGGTCTGCCTGAAAAGACAAAGAAAAAATTACTTGATGAGAAGACCTGGAAACGTGATGCCCAGCTGGTCCGGGTTGCAAAAGATCTGCGCATCACTCTTGGGGACCAACTCTTCACCGATCATAATGCTTTCTGCAGTGAGGTTGGGTCGGCCCTTGAAAAAGCCGGGACAAAACTATCAGCATCCGATCTTAAAATCATCCTGAAAGCCGTCAGCAGGCACGATGATTCCGCTCTCCCGGTCATTGCGAAACTGTACAAGCCCGGCAAAGCAAAGGCCGATCCCATTCATGGCCGGTTTGAAATGATCCACGAAGGAAAGACCGTCATTGTTGAGTACGCGCCGGACAGCGATCTCCGTGATACCGAACAGATTCCCCTGATCGAAGAGGGGGGTATTGAGGCGTTTTTCAAACGGGATGTGCTGCCCCATGTGGCGGATGCATGGATTGACGAGTCTGCCACCAAGATCGGATACGAAATTTCATTCACGAGATATTTCTATAAGCCAAAACCTCTCAGGTCACTGGAGGAGATCCGGGCGGATATCATGAAGGTGGAGAAGGAGACGGAAGGTTTGTTGAATAAGATCATCCAACAGGGGAAATAGCAATCACTATTATGACACGGATGACCGCTCCCGGCAGTACAATGACAAAATTTGGAATATTTGTCAGTGGCGTGCAAAAAGAATTGAAAGAGGAGCGGGCGGCAATCCGTGAGTATATTCAAACCAATCCGTTGATAAGTCTCTACTTCAGCGTATTCCTTTTCGAAGATCTTCCCGCCACTGATCGCAGACCAGACGAACTGTACCTGAGCGAAGTCGAAGCATGCCCGGTATACATGGGAATTTACGGTAGCGAATACGGTTCTGAAGATAATCTGGGGATCTCCCCGACAGAATACGAATTTGACCGGGCAACCGCGAAAAGTAAAACCCGGTTAATTTTCATTAAAGGTGATGATGATAACCAGCGTCATCCGAAAATGCAGGCGCTTATCCAAAAAGCCACCCCCGCCGTTGTGCGAAAGCGTTTTGCCACTACTGATGAGCTGAAAATGAAATTGTTTGCTGCGCTGGTCCAGTACCTGTGCGACAAAAAAATTCTTCCCTGTGCGCCATTTGACGAATCGCCCTGTCCCGGGGCAACGCTGAATGATATTTCCCATGAAAAGATTGCATGGTTTGTTCTTGCGGCCAGGAAAGAGAGAAATTTTCCCGTCAGCCCGGGTACTCCGACAGTGCAGGTTTTAAAACATCTCGATCTGTCCAGCGGGGATCTTCCTACCAATGCAGCGATCCTCCTCTTCGGGACAAAGCCCCAGAAGTTCCTGCCAACGGCAGAGATCAAATGTATGCACTATCATGGAACCGTTGTTTCAAAGCCGATTCCTTCGCACCAGATTTTTACCGGGACGCTGTTTGATCAGGTCGATCAGGCTGCGGATTTTGTCCTGTCCAAGATCAACCGGACGGTTCCTCCCCGCGATACGGCACCGGCCAGTGATACCCGGTACGAGATCCCAAAGGAAGTAATCCAGGAAGCGATCGTTAATGCTGTGGCTCACCGGGATTATTCATCGGATGCAGGTGTCCAGGTGAGTGTTTTTTCAGATCGGCTCGAAATCAGGAACCCGGGCAGTCTCCCCCCGGATCTTACGTTCGAGGACCTGAAGATAAAACATAATTCCCG
>JBAYMI010000036.1:0-12245 GCA_041663625.1 Methanoregula sp. | reverse complement strand
TTGTTGTGCCCAATGACAAGCTGCTCGAAGTCGTCCCCAAACTTCCCCTCTATGCTGCGTTCAAGATCGCAGACGAAGTCCTGATGCGTGCTGTCAAGGGCATCACCGAACTGATCACCATGCCCGGCCTCGTCAACCTCGACTTTGCCGATGTCCGCACCGTCATGGAACGCGGCGGCGTTGCCATGATCGGCATGGGCGAGAGCGACAGTGAGGACAAGGCGGCCGACTCGGTCAAGAAAGCCATCCGTTCCCCGCTCCTGGATGTGGATATCAGCGGTGCTACTGCCGCACTCGTCAACGTGGTCGGTGGCCCGGACATGACCATGGAAGAAGCGGAAGGCGTGGTGCAGGAAGTCTACAGCCGTGTTGACCCGAGCGCCCGGATCATCTGGGGAGCCCAGATCGACCCGGCGATGGAAGACAAGATGCGCTGCCTGCTGGTAGTCACGGGCGTACGGTCGCCACAAATATATGGTCGTAATGAGAAACTTACCCCCAAAGTTCAGAAACAGTTTGAGATCGATTTTCTCAAGTGATTAAATATGGAAATTTCAAAGCCTGAAATCAAAACGGATGTCCTGCACGAGGAATTATTCCGCAAGTACCTCCGGGTCCTCAAGCTCGCGCGCACCCCCTCCCGGGAAGAGTTTACCAAGATCGCCACCGTTGCGGCAGCTGGTGTTCTCCTCGTCGGCATGATTGGGTTCCTCATCTTCGTTGTATTCGAACACAAGACCATGCTGGGATTCTGATCCCCGATGTCTATGACCCAGCCCCAGATCCCCGCCCCTACCGCTCCGGAAGCCCCGGTCACCCCGGCAGCCCCTGAGGCCTTCGTGAACCGGATCTTCGCGATCAAGACGACCTCCAAGCAGGAGCGGACGGTAGCGGACAATATCCTCAAGGCAATAGACACCAAGGCAACCGATATCAAGGTGACCTCGATCATCGTCCCGAACGAACTGCAGGGCTATGTTCTCGTTGAGACTCCCGAGCAGCGGAACCGTATCGAGCAGCTGGTCGAGATGATCGCCCATGCCCGTGTCGTTACCAAGGGCGAAACGAACCTTGCCGAAGTCGGTCACTTCCTCATCCCGAAGCCGGTCGTCTCCGGTATCGAAGAGGGCACCATCGTCGAACTGATCGCCGGGCCCTTCAAGGGCGAGAAGGCGGTCGTCAAGCGCGTGGACTCCGCAAAGGAAGAGATCACGGTCGAGCTCTATGAGAGCGTTGTCCCGATCCCGATCACGGTTCGCGGTGACAATGTCCGTGTAGTCGAGAAGTTCTCGGACCAGAAGTAATTTTTTCTTTTTCTGCCGGTGCTGCCTTACCGTGCAGGATCAAAAAATATTTTCCATACCGATCACCGGAATAGTGCCCCGGAGGGATCCTGGATCTCTTCGAACCCTGCCTTTGATTCGGGCACCGGTATCAGCCAAAGAGGGAAAATCCTGCCAGTTCGTTTCGGACACTATCGTTTCGCAGCCCCGGGCATACATCCTTACCGTGACAGCAATCCGGCTTCCGTGTCGTCGGAGATAATGGTGCCCGTGCTCACCGGTTCCCCGGGGCTGGTCTCGCCTCGCCGGTCGATCTTGTCCTGGATATACTGGGAAAAATACCCCCTGTACCGGTCCTGTAATCCGGCAAGCATCCAGTCCTGTTCCGTTATCGTTCTCCTGCAATGGGGAGACCCGCAGGCACATTTCAGGGAAAAGACCATGGTGCTTCCTTCGGACTCGGAGACCGTCATGGCATAATCAAAGGTGATCTCCTCGCCGGCGCAGATATCCCGCATAGCCACCAGGAATACCTGCCCTTTGAACCCGCTGTTGGGATCACAGCTGTGATTGAAAAAATCCGTATCCTCCGCAACCGTGCCGGCAGGACCCAGGACAAACCGTTCTTCGATCTGCATGGTAAACCTCTGCAGATCCTCCGGGATCTGGTACATCTCATCGATCAGCATGATCTTCCCGCCGAATATCGCCAGGCGCTCATCTTTCCGGATATCCGCACGGGCAAATATCCCATGCCCCTCAGTGTCCGAATTTCGTTTCTCAAGGCAGGGATGCAACCAGCTGTTGATGATCATGAACACGCTCGTTTAAGGTACGTGGTGATGTGTAAGAGATCGATATTTCTTATGGGTTACGGTAACATTTTTGCGGAAAATACCGGGCGTATCCTATGACTGACCGGGGGGATTACCGGAAGCGTGATCCGAACGGTAATTCCCGGCCGGCACGATCAATTCGAATCGCGCCCCCGTGCCCGGTTCCCCGTTCTCGATCATCGTGATTCCGGTTATTGCCAGGATCTCGCGCGACAGGGCCAGGCCAAGGCCGGTGTTCTTCCCGAACCCGCGTTCGAAGATCTTCACCTTCTCTTCGGCAACAACACCGTTTCCATCATCCTCGCAGACAATGATCAGGTTTCCTTCCCCTTCCTGTACGGAGAAACGGATGGCCGTGATCTTCCCGCCATACCGCACCGCATTGTCCATCAGGTTGTAAAACACCTTGGCGATGAGTGGATCGGCGAACACTTCCATGCGGGAGGGGAGGATATTTTTCACCACGATCCGGCCGAGGGGAACCTGCATTGCTGCCGTATTTACCAGTGCATGGATATCCTGCCATGAGGGAGCCCTGACGCCAATCTCGTCATAATCCTTGGTGAACTGGATCATGGTGTTGATACGCTGTGCAGAATCATCGACCTTCCTGAGATAATCCCTGACTCCGGCATCCGGGTGCATAGTCTCCATGAGGGTCAGGTAGGACCTGAGTATCAGCAGCTGGTTTTTGATGTCGTGACGGGTAATACCGGAGAGCAGGCTGAGTTTCTGGTTTGCCTGTCTGAGTGCATCCTCGGCCCGTTTTCTCCCGGAGATGTCGCTTGAGATCCCCTCGAAACCAGTTATCGTTCCGGTTTTGTCACGCAATGGCACCGTCTTTGAGACGTGCCAGCGCCAGGAACCGTCGGCATACCGGATGCGGTATTCGACCTCCTGCTGCGGGATCCCCCTGTCGATCGTCGTCTTCAGGATCTCCAGGCACCTGGGCATATCCTCCGGGTGGATGAACTGCCGGATGTTCTTCCCCACCATTTCAGGTACCGGATAGCCAAGGAGCGTGGTAACGCTGGGGGAGATGAAGAGGAAATCCCCCGCCGGGGTCATGGTATAGATGATGTCGTGGCTGTTCTCTATCAGGAGGCGGTACTTCTCCTCGCTTTCCTGCACGGCCTGCTCTGCCCGCTTGCGATCGGTTATCTCTTTGGATGAACAGATGGCGGAGGTGACCGCTCCCTTCTTATCCCTGATGGGAACAACCGATGTCACGTAATACCGGTCGCCATCGGAACGGGGGACCCGGACTTCGAACTGCCTGCCCACTCCAGTGGAAAAGACCGAACTGAGCACAGAGAACCGTTTCTCTGCCTCGTCCCTGGGGAATACATCCCATATCTTCCTCCCGGTGATCTGGTCAACGGGTTTTCCGACCCCCTCGGCAAACGCCTGGTTAACATAGCGGTACGTCCCGTCCGGGTAAAATGAGAAGATGGGATCCTGGGAACTGTCTATCAGGAGGCGGTACTTCTCCTCGCTCTCCTTGAGGGCATCTTCAGCTATCCTGCGTCCGGTGATGTCCCGGATCGAGAGGAGGTCTGCGGTTTTCCCCGCATACGTAACGGTCTTGCCAATGCTCTCCACAAAGATCCTGTTCCCTTTTGACGTGATCACCTGGTATTGCACAAGGTATGCGTCATGACCCCGTGCAACCTCGGCAAAGTCCCGCATCACATCTGGCCGGGACTCGGGCGCGATGAATTCCATCACGTTTCTGCCCGCCAGATCCGCCTCCCCGCCATCGATCTCAATGGTGCGGGCTGCAGCCTTGTTGGCAAAGAGGATCGTTCCCTGGAGATCGACGATGAGGATTCCTTCAAGGGCATACTCGACAAGGGACCGGAACTGCTCCTGGCTCTCCCTCAAGTCCTCTTCGTCGCGCCTGCGCCGGGTGATGTCGCGGAGCAACCCGGCCACGCCCGTCGTCGTGCCGTTGGCATCGCGTAAAAGGTTCGCATTCAGCGATGCAATGGTCTCTGTCCCGTCACGCTTCACCACCAGCACTTCAAAATCCCTTACCTGCCCGTCCTTTGCGAGCGCATCGAGCAGGTCTTTCCGGGATTCCGGGTTGGCGTAGATCTTCGTGACCGGCGCCCCGATCAGTTCTTCCGGTCTCCACCCGGTTACGCGATACAGGGACGGGGAAAGGACCGTGATGCATCCGCCTGCATCGGTCTGGTAGTACAGGTCGTCAAACGATTCAAAGATCAGGCGGTATCGTTCCTCGCTCTGCCTGAGTGCATTCTCGGCGAGCTTTCGTTCGGTGATATCCCGGACGGTACCGATGAACGCCTTTGTCGAACCATCGGGATTTTTCTGGGGGAGAATGGTGATGAGGGCGTCAACAATGGTACCCTCCCGCTTCCTGAACTGGAATGGTCGCTCTTTGATATATCCGACGCGGGTGACTTCTTCAAGGAATGCGGCCCGTTCTTCCGGGTGTGCATAGATGGAAGCAACCGTGCTGGCGAACGTCTCCTCACGGCTCCTGTCCCCCAGTGACTCCATCAGCGCATCATTGAAATCAATCCAGTGTCCATCGGGTGTCGTAATGAAGACGCAGTCCAGGGTGGCCTTGAAAAACTGCCGGTACCGTTCCTCGCTCTCCCGGAGTGACTCCTCGGTATGCTTTCGTTCGGAGATATCCCGGATGGTACCGATAAACGCCCTGGTTGACCCGTCAGGATTCCTCTGAGGTACGACCGTCATGATGGAGTCAAAGACGGTATCGTCCTGTTTCCTTAATGAAACGGGATGCTCTTTGACATACCCGTGCCGTTCAAGGAGTTCGATGAAGCTCACCCGTTCTTCCGGGTGCACATAGAATGAGATGATGGGCCTGCCAAAGATCTCTTCCCGGCTGGTATAGCCAAACATCTCCACAACGGCATCATTAAAATCGATCCATTTTCCTTCGGGAGTCGTGATGAAGAGACCGTCTAAGGTTGTCCTGAAAAACTGCCGGTACCGCTCCTCGCTCTCCCTGAGTGAATCGTCAGAGAGTTTTCGCTCGGATATATCGGTCAGGAAGTTCAGGATTGCGGGACGTTCGTTCCATGTTATGGACACCACGTTCAGTTCAACCCACCGGAGTGTCTCATCTTTGCAGATTATCCGGAAGATATGGTGGGAGGGGTGGTTGAATCCGGCAATGCGTTTCCTGTACTGGTCCAGCAGCAGATCCGCATCATCACTATGAACAAACCGGGTGAAGGGATGGTTGAGCAGTTCCTGTTCGGAATACCCGGTCAATTTGATCAGCTGTGGATTGACCAGCTGGAACACTTCGTCCTGGGTAATAAAGATCGCTTCACTGGCGTGTTCTATGAGATGGCGATAATCATGTTCGCTCTTCTGCAGGGCCAGGTCTGCCCGTTTCCGGGAGATGGCATGGTGGATCTTGTGCGCGAGCTCGGCAAACTGGGATACCGGTTCGCCGCCTTTCTGCATATAAAAATCAGCGCCGCTGTTGAGTGCATCGATGACCACCTCTTCGCGTCCCCTGCCGGTGAAGATGATGAACGGTATGGTGTTGCCGCTTGCACGCAGCGCTTTCAAAAATGTGAGGCCGTCCATCTTCGGCATCTGGTAATCCGAGACTATCGCGTCATACCGGGTTGACTCCAGGAGGCTGAGTGCCCGTGGTGCGGTCGTGACCGTATCGACCGTGAAGTCATTGTCAGTTTCGAGAAAGAGTTTGCCGATCTCCAGCAGGCCGGGCTCGTCGTCGACATAGAGGATATGGAACATGGATGGTCAGATGTGATTATACCTCTGGTTTAATGCAGGGTCGTTATATGGTTGCCGTTTTTCTCGTGATCCTCCGGTGTTACCGCAGGTTTAATCCCCCAGGGCCACCGGCGATCCTGCCAGATCTGCCGTAATCCCGGGACTGAATCTGATCTGTGCAATAACATTTTCACTCAACAACGGGCTTATGGTTCTTACGGGGCAACATCAGATACATGCCCGGATTTCCCCCCGGGTCCGGATGAATCGTATCAGCAAAAGTGTATTCGCGGAGCATAAGAATGGTTTTTTCTATCACGACAGAACGGCTGATCTTGGAGGACCTTACGGCAGAAGATCTCACGAACCTCCGGCGTACTGCCCGGGACCGCAGCGTCATGAAGTACGTCCTGATCTGGCTTGAGAACGATGAGCAGGTTGCCGGATTCGTACAGCACGCGATCGATGAAGCACAGCGGTCCGGTAACCGGATGGATTACGTGCTCGCGGTCCGGATCCCGAAGACCAGGGAGTACGCCGGCTTTGTGATGCTCGAGATCGATCCTGAACAGGCCAGCACTGCAGAGGTCGGTTGTATCCTGCTGCCGGATTACTGGAAATCCGGGTATGCATCGGAGATCCTGCGGGCGTTTCTTGCGTTCGGGTTCGGCAGGCTCTCCCTGCACCGGGTGTATGCGAAATGCGATGAGCTCAATCTTGCCTCGGCCCATGTGATGGAGAAGTGCGGCCTCGTGTACGAGGGCACGCTCCGCGAACATGTCTGGCTCCGGGATCACTGGAGGTCGACCCGGTATTACGGGATGCTGGAAGGGGAGTATTCTCCCTGATTGCGAGCCTGCGCCCGCACCCTGATAAAACACCGGCGTTACTTTTATTCTATTTTTCCTGGATGCCATTCACTACGCCGTATCCCGGATAATTCCGGTATACCGATCAACATAGTAAGGAAGATGCCTGGGCACGGGGGATCATAGTTTATACTGGATCGACTTCTCCGTCGGAGATCTCATACTCCTGCTTGTCAGATACCCGTCCCCTCTGCGTTTATCCGACGTGAAATAGTGTCCGGGCCGGCTTCAAGGTGGGCCTCAGATGCCCACAGAACGCGTCTATGTGGGGATGTGAACGTGCATAGAATTTTTCATAGAGTCTTCTGGACCATCATCTCCTCAATTCCAAGATCACCTTTATCACCCTTCCCGTCAAATTTAACAGACCCAAGCTCGGAACCCTCCGCAGGAGGGACGGCATGGTGCAAAGACTATGGCAGAAGTGGTCGAGGTATTAGTACCCGGCGGAAAGGCAACGGCAGGTCCACCATTAGGACCGTCGCTCGGACCACTCGGTATCAACGTGAAAGCTGTAGTTGACGAGATCAACAAGAAGACCGCATCCTTCAACGGCATGCAGGTCCCTGTTAAGATTGTCGTCGACGCGAAGAAGAACTTCACGCTGACAGTCGGTATTCCCCCGACTGCGGCCCTCATCAAGAAAGAGGCCGGTATCGAGAAAGGATCCAAGGAGCCCAACGCCATTGTGGCAGGCAACCTGCCATTCGAGGCCGCTGTCAGAATTGCCAACATGAAACTCGAAGGTATGCTCTCCTACGAGCTGAAGACTGCTGTAAAGGAAGTCATCGGCACGTGTGTCAGCGTCGGAGTTACCGTTGACGGCAAGAAAGCCAAAGAGGTTTTCGCCCTCATCAATGAAGGCAAGTACGACAGCCAACTCGTGAAATAACCGGAGAAAACCATAGGAGATCGGCTATCCGCCGGTCGCAGAACTATGGAGGAATCTGATGGTAGACAGGGCAAAGATTTTAGAAGCCGTGAAAACGGCGGTAGAAAAAGCGCCTAAGCGTAAATTCTCTGAGAGCATCGATATTACCATCAATCTCAAGAATATCGACATGGCGCAGCCGAAAAATCGTATCGACGAGACGATTATGCTCCCCCACGGAACCGGCGAGAATGTCGGTATCTGTGTCATCGGTAAGGGCGATATCGTCACGCAGGCAAAGGATGCCAAAGTCGACCTGATCATCGGCCCTGAAGAAGTTGAACGGCTCGGCGGTGCACCCCGCGAAGCACGGAAAGTTGCCAGTACATACCGGTACTTCCTTGCAGAAACGGCGGTCATGCCCGGTGTCGGTCGTTACCTTGGTCCCCGGCTTGGTCCGCGGGGCAGGATGCCGATGCCGATCCTGGCACAACAGGATATCCGCCCGATCGTAGAGCGTCTCCGCAACTCGGTGAAGATCAGAACCAAGGACAAGAAACTCTTCTCCACCAAGGTCGGTTCAACCGCGATGACACCCGAACAGGTGGCCGAGAACATCGAGACGATCATGAAGCGTATCGAAGCTGTTCTCGAACAGGGTCCGCTGAACGTCCGGTCCGTCTTTGTGAAGACAACGATGGGCCCCTCCGTGAGGTTGGAATAATGGCGTTATACACCCACCACCTTCCGGCATGGAAGCACGACGAGGTCGCTGACATCGAGAAGAACGCAAAAGCGTACAAGCTCATCGGGCTTGTCGACATGTACGGTATCCCCGCACAACAGGTGCAGCAGATCCGCAGGAACCTCCGCGGAACGGCTGTCATCAAGGTGACGCGGAATACCCTCATCAAGCATGCGTTCAACGAGATCGGAGGGGACGCCAAGAACCTCTCGAAGTTCATCTCCGGTCACTCGGCGATCATCTTTACAAACGACAACCCCTTCAGGCTCTTCAAGCAGCTCGAGAAGACCAAGACCAAGATGTCGGCAAAGCCCGGTGAGAAAGCACCGGAGGATATCGTCATCCCGGCCGGTCCGACCAGCTTCAAGCCGGGCCCAATTGTCGGCGAGCTCCAGCAGGCCGGCATCCCCGCAGCTATTGAAGGCGGCAAGGTCAAGATCAGAGAGACCAAGACGGTCGTCAAGAAGGGCGGCATCATCTCGGCAAAACTTGCTGCGGTGCTCGTCAAGCTTGACATCAAGCCCATGGATGTGGGGCTCGCCCTCCAGGCAGCTCTCCACGAGGGCAACATCTACGAGCCATCCGTGCTCTCCGTAGATGAGACTGTAATCCTCGGACAGATCCAGCTCGCAAGCCGGCAGGCACTCGCCCTGTCGCTCGAAGCCGCGATCCCGACCAAGGATTCAATGGAGCCTCTCCTGACGAAGGCCGTCAGGGATGCCCGCGGTCTTGCGATCGAGGCAGCGATCTACGAGAAAGACGTTGTCGATGCGATTATCGGTAAAGCGTACAGAGAAGGCCAGGCTCTTCAGACCCTGGTAAAATAATCAATTTGAGATTTGAGGTGTAAAAAATGGAGTATATCTATGCAGCACTTCTCCTGCACAAGGCAGGCAAGAAGGTCGATGAGAACGGCGTCAAGGCAGTCCTGACCGCCGCAGGTGTAGCAGCAAACGAATCACGGATCAAGGCACTCGTTGCAGCACTCGAGGGCGTCAGCATTGAGGACGCAATCAAGGCAGCAGCAGCAGCCCCGGTCGCCGTTGCAGCAGCAGCACCCGCAGCAGCCGCAGCACCCGCCAAGGCAGAGCACAAGGAAGAGGACAAGAAGGCAGAAGAAGAGAGCGGCATGGCAGGGCTCGGTGCCCTGTTCGGCTAACCCTTTCTTCTTTTCTCTTCGAATGTCATGCTGAAATTTCTGTTTTAAATCCTGTTTTGGTTTTACAGTCCCGTTTTTCCGAATAGCCATTCGCGATCGAAGACTGCCGGATGATTTCAATTCTGATCCTGTCAGGAGATCCCGGGTAGGACCTTATTCGATCTTGGCGGTTTATCGTATGATCTTGAGCATCTCCTGGGAAAACACGTGGATGTCTGCACGGCTAACCTTCTTCGCGACCACGTGCGGAACCGGATTCTAGCGGAGGCGGTTCCTCTGTGAGGGACGACCGGTTGTGATTTTCCGATATGGCGGAAGCGATCAGTCATATTGAAAAATACGCAACTCAAGGGAAAACCGGCATTTGAAACTAGTGAACTGATCCAGGTATGGATTGTACATCATCTCCAGATCCTCGGCGAAGCAGCCCGCGGAATTTCGGAAGAATCGCGGAGGAAGTATCCTAATATACCGTGGAGTAAAATCGTCGGGTTCAGGAATATTCCTGTTCACCACTATTTTGCGATCGATCCCTTGGAACTCTGGCGGGTTGTCGTGGTTGATATCCCTCCGCTGAAGAAAGAGATCGGGCGGATTCTGGAAAAATAGTATCATGACAGGGTATGCCCCATCTGACTATTCTCGTTTCGCCATTTTTTGTCCTGCCCTCATCCCACCCCCAGCAGGTTCACGAGCGGGAAGATCCGGGCCAGGTAACTCATCGAAGGCTCTCCGGTAAGGAAGTGAAACGCTACGATCAGGCCGAGCACCGCAAGCAATGCATAGAGCAGGGAACTCATCCCGCCAAACGGCCGGGTGTACCCGTTGATGCGCCGGGCCGACCAGAGAGCTTCGAGGATCGCAGCAATCCAGATGACCGGGAGCAGGATTGCCTGGTACTGGGTGGTAAAAATGTTGAACGAGAGCGTGATAAAGACAAGGAAGAACGCGAGCCCCCGGCCCGTATCGCCATTGTAGAGCTGGCCGAGACCGGCACTGGTTGCCGAGAGGAGTGCCGAGATCCAGGGATTCCGGATCGAGACCACGTATGTTTCCGGTTGCCTGATCGACGGGGCATCCAGTTCGTTCGGGTCCGTGAATTTCTTGTGGCACGAGCGGCAGAAGTACTCTCCGAACGAGACCATTGCACCGCAGTACGGGCAGTGGCGCCCGATCTGCTCTTTCCTTCCCCCCATTACAGTGATATGAAAAATAAAAATATTAATTTATTTTGATTTTGTTCTCTCAAAGAAAAACGGGAAGTTTTGCAAAATCCTGTTAATTTTACAGGATTTCAGCACACGATCCCACGATCGTGTGCAGGCAATCCCCGGGTATTATCATGCAGAACCGGCAACCCGGTTGCCTGCCTGCACGTCCGCCTCAGTCACGGTGATGTATTTCGATGTCCCCACAATATGGTAAGGCCCGGTTGCCCGGACATCCGATAAGCTCCCCTCCGTTGCATACGGGACGACAAATTCTCCTCCGCTGCTCTCCTGCCGGTACATAAAGATCCGGCCGGTGTTCGTGACAAGGGTGAGTTCGATAACGCCCTCTCCGGGGATGTGGGCGCCTTTGACATATTCAAAGACTTTCACGAGCCGGATATCCGGTAGTGAGCTGCCTTGTGCGCTCCCGTACAACTGCACGGAAATATTGGTCGGTGATTCGTGGACGAGCCGGTAGTGGGTCAGCGCCGGCACTTTCTTCACCGGCTGGTAAGGCACGCTGGAATAGAGATCCGCGTATGTAGCTCCGGGCGACAGGGTGGCTCCTTCGGGTGAGACGGCTATGGTCTCCTGCGAGACGTTCACGGCCTGCGTGCCGGTGATCACCCGTGCCAGCCCGCCAACACCTGCGGTTGTACCGGAGTCCGGGACGTTCCGTATCGTATACCGGGTGTACTGTGCGGTGTCGGGAAGGGCGAGAGACCCGTCAAACACCTGGAGCCGGACGATCATGGTCTGGAAGTAGTCGTTGCCGAGCAGGTGGGTCTTGGCCAGTCCCGATGAACTTTTGTCCTCCACGAAGAACCAGCGGAGGTAAGGCGAGATCTCGTCCGAGTCAGTCACCCACGGGATGAGCGACGGGAAGGTGTCGGTTGCCGTGCCAAGATCGGTTGCAACGTACCGGCCCTTGAGGCTGGAGAGGATGGAGTTGGCCGCAGTCTCGTCCTCGCTCAGGTAGAATGCCGCTGCGCCCTGTGTTCCGGAAAGGTGATCCTGGAACGGGTTGGTGATGGGGAGCCGCTCTGCAAAGAACGTGATCCGGTGCCCCTCCTCCCAGGGTGCCAGGATCCCGTATGACTCATTGGGATACACGAAGGTCTCCTGGTCATACGTCCCGTAGTAATCGACACCGGTTGACGGCGTTGAGGTCTCCATCCATCCCAGCGTCTCCGTCCAGTCTCCGGGGATCGTGTTGGCCGGTGTATTTGCCACATAGGCATAATCCTGCCCGGCCGAGATGGCAAAGACAAGGAGCGCAAGGATGATCACCCCGACAAAGGTTATTCCTTTGAGCGCTGCTCCCGGCGGGATCCCGGCGGATGCCCGGCCGGTCTTCTTTGCTTTCCGATCCTTCTTTCCGGTCTCGCTCTTTCCTTCGGCCGGTGCCTGGCCCGATCCTCCGGACAACCGGGAGAGCCATGGCGACAGCGGCACTTCCACGGCATCCCACGACCACTTCAGGGACTCGGTTACGCAGATCGCTGCAAGGAGTGCGACCGGGAC
>JBAYMI010000035.1:0-12406 GCA_041663625.1 Methanoregula sp. | reverse complement strand
GCCGGATCCCTAGCAGCCACTGCACTGATGTGGTATCTAGGGTTGCCGTTCTTCTTTCTTTTCCTCTTCATCCCTATCCTTCTGCTTCATGGGCGGGACCGGACTGTCCGGCGCTGCCCTGTGCGCGGATGGGAAACCCCCGGCAGCGAACGTTTCTGTCCATTTGATGCCCCTCCTCGAATGCCCGGGCAGCGAGTGTAGATCAGGAAAACACTGATACTTCCTGATCCAATATTGCCGATTTGGAACCTACTGGAAGGAGACCAGAAAAATTCTGGATCGGGTTCAGTTGCTTGTTTTACGCTGCTGCGTTTCCTTACCATTTTTATTGCAGAAGCACCAATGCAAGATCACCGGTGATCCGCCATGGCCCAACTGCTCTTCTTCCGTGTTGACGACGTCCATGGTGCAATCCCGCTGGCTGATATATCCAATGTAATCCGGATGGTCTTGCCGACCGAAAAACCCGGGTCCCTCCCATGGGAAGCGGGCACGATCAACCTGCACGGGAAAGAGATCACGGTGATCTCGATGCGATCGCTGCTGGGTCTTGCCCCAACACCCCCCCGTCTTACTGATATGCTTATCATCGCCAGTACCGGCCGCGGGGATATTGCCCTCTGGGTGGATACAAACTCCGGTGTGATGGCTATTGCCCTCTTTTCGGAACACCCCGATACGGTTGAACACCCCAATTCTGAAATTTCCGGCATATGGATGACCCCGGAAGGCCTGTGGGTGATTTATGATCTCCCTCGACTGCTTGCCACCGGAGGGAAGGCCCTTCACCGATCTGCCAGTTCTACCTCTTCGGAAATTTCAGGAATCGTGACCTGCATCCCGGCCAAAGGTACCTGTGACAATACCGTTACGGATATAGTTCAGGTTGAGCCCCTCCTTCGAGAACGAGCAGAAAAAATTGCCCGGCCGGAAGAGTCATTACCAGAGACCGCAGTGACTGAAGTTCTCCGGTTCCGGCTTGCATACCGGGAATATGCAATCGACATGCAGCATATCCGTGAGGTGGTCCTGACCGGCAAGATCACCCCAGTCCCCGGGACCCCGGGCTACATCTCCGGCATCTGTATGGTGAGGGGGGAGATAATCTCCCTTGTAGACCTCCGCGTCCTGCTCTCAATTCCCGACAAAGGTCTGACCGACCTGAACCGTGTTATCGTGCTGTCTGACAACAACTTTTCGTTTGGCATCCTTGCAGATCATATTACCGGTATCGGCTTGATAGAACTGAACCGGATCTCCCCGGAATACACGGACGCCATACCGGTAAAGAGCAATTATGTCCGGGGCGTGGCGGAGGGATCGCTTATCGTCCTTGATACGGTAGCCATGTTTGCTGATCCCAAGATGATAATCGAGGATACATAAGGAGCGGAGATGATGATCTCCATGCGGGTTTGGCGAACTTGTGTAACAACGGGAACCGGGCTGGTTCGGAAAAGGATCACTACGTTTATGCAACATGCGGTCAGTCTATTCATGAACACAGGTTCGTCCGTTATATCCACGGGGGCAGGGCATGCTTGAATTCTTCTCCAATATGAAAGTCGGGACCAAGATCCTGGTTATCTGTCTGCTGCTGGCTATTATTCCGACACTGTTGCTTGGGATCGTAGCCTATTCCAGCTCGAGCGGTGTGATCAATGATCAGATCCAGACGCTGCTTGAGACCCAGGTTCAGGATATGAAAGGCTGGACCAACGATATATACAAGCTCACGCGGAACAAGGTCAACAGCGATCTCAATGTGGCAAAACAGAATTTCTATGGGAAAGGGACCCCGGAGATCATCAATGGCCAGATGACGCTTGTCGACAGCAAGGGCAATAATTACATTGTGAACGATAACTTCGAGATCGTGGATAAGGTCCAGTCAATGGTTGGCGGTGCTGCAACTGTCTTCCAGGTATACAATGACAGTTACGCTGCCCGTATCTCCACGAATGTCCTTGACACGGAAGGCAAGCGGGCAGTCGGCACACACTTAACAGATAATGTGTACCAGGTTGCCGTTGAACAGGGCGAGACTTACTATGGGCGCCGTGACCTGTTTGGGAAAAAGTATGTAACTGCCTATGAACCGATACGGGATCCCCAGGGTAAGATCATCGGCGTTCTCTTTGTCGGGACCGAAGAAGGGCAGACCCTTGATGTAGTCAAGAAGAGTATCCGGGAGACCGTTGTCGGGACGCATGGGTACATGTACGTGCTCGACAGTGCCGGTAACGTCCTCGTCCACCCGACCTCGGAAGGGGAGAACTGGGCTGACAGGGATTACGTGCAGGAAATGTTCCAGAAAAAGGAAGGTGCGATCCGACATGAAGTAAACGGGAAGCAGATCCTCGATGCCTATGCCTACTATGAACCGCTTGACTGGTATATCGTATCGCGTGCGGAGCTTGCAGATTTCAGCGGCCCGATAGATACCATCCGGAATACTATCCTTGCCCTTGTTATCGCGTCTATGGTCGGCGGTGCTGCTGTGGCAGTCCTCTTTGGCCGGTCCATATCCGAACCCCTGCAACAGGTCGTCATCATGATCAAGGAACTCAAGAACGGACACCTGTCAGCCCGGCTGAACCTTAAACGGAAAGACGAGATCGGGATCATGTCCGCGACCATGGATGAGTTTGCCGATGACCTCCAGACCAATGTGGTGGGGGATATCAAGAAGATTGCAAACGGGGAGTACATCGAGCGATTCTCCGAACCCTTTGATGATCGTGACGAGATCCGCCCCGCTCTCCAGATGATGGTTGACTCCCTCGATCACCTGCACAAGGAGACCATCAAACTCACGGATGCAGCTCGTGCTGGTGATCTATCCGTTCGTGGTGATGAAAAGGCGTTCCGCGGCGGGTACCGGATGATCATTGCCGGTTTCAACAAGACTCTTGAGACCATCACGGAACCGGTGAACGAGGCCATGCGCCTTGCACGGTTCTATGCATCCGGCGATCTTACTGCACGGTTCGACGAGAGGATCCCGGTTGCCGGCGAGTTTGTCGCGTATCGCGATGCTCTCAATACTATCGGTATTGAACTCCAGCGCCTGATGAAACTGATCAACGAGGAATTGTACGAAGGCATCTCGGTTCTCTCATCAGCCTCGAGCGAGATCCTGGCAGTCACCACCCAGTTGTCCTCGGCCAGTTCCCAGACCGCGACAACGGTCAACGAAACCTCCGACACGGTCGAAGGTGTGCGGACAAAGACCGACCTGATGAACCAGAAGACCAAGGAACTCTCTGAAAAAGCGATGAACGCCCTGAACGTCTCTGGTGACGGGCAGAAATCTGTGCAGGAGATTCTGGACGGTATGAATCATATCCAGCGACAGATGGACATGATCGGGATGAGCGTCATCAAACTCTCCGAACAGAGCCAGGCAATTGGGGAGATCATCGCAACGGTCACGGATATATCAGAACAGTCCAACCTGCTCGCGGTCAATGCCTCCATCGAAGCGGCAAAGGCCGGAGAGTTTGGGAAAGGTTTTGCCGTGGTTGCCCATGAGATCCACAACCTTGCAGAACAGTCCAAGGCGGCGACGGCAAATATTCGTACCATCCTGACCGATATCCAGCGGGGTGTCTCGTCAACTGTGGTCTCAACCGAGCGGGGAACAAAATCCGTGGCAGATGCGGTGCGTCTGACGAGCGATGCCCAGAAGGCGATCGAGGTGCTCACCCGGTCAACCGCTGAGTCCTCGCGCCAGGCAATTGAGATTGCGTCGTCAATCCACGATCAGGCAAAGGGTGTGGACCAGATTTCGCTTGCCATGGAGAAGATCCGGGATGCCGCCCAGAAGAACCTTGAGATTACCCGGAAAGTAGAGAAGACCGCAGAAGACCTGCACGAACTGGGCCTCAGGTTAAAGAAACTCACGGTCCAGTACCATGTCTAACCTTCGTCTTCCATGACCGGAATGGATGCAGAATTCAAAAAAAAACTGCTCGCCACATTCCGGGATGAAGCAGAAGAACATCTCGGTGGGATGGTGGACCTGCTCTTGGCGCTGGAGAAGTCCGGCGCTGCGGCAGAGCCCACCCTAGTTGAGCGGATCTACCGTACCACCCACAGCCTGAAAGGGGCTGCCCGTGCAGTCAACCAGACGGAGATCGAGTCCGTTTGCCAGAACCTGGAGAATGTCTTCTCCCGTATGAAAAAAGGGACCTATGTCCCTGACGCAGAGACCTATGATATATTTCATCGGGCCATCAAGGTAATCCATGCGCTCCTGAACGGGGAACATCCCGAGGTCTCTCCTTCGGATATTGTTTCCTCCATCCGTCTGATCGCAAAAAAAGATACTGATGGGAACGATGGCACGGCAGAGATACCATCCCCGACGCTCGATCCCTCCTTCCGTCCGATATATCCTATCCAGATGAAAGAATGTGGGTCGGAAAAAAGCCGGGACAGATTGTTTCCTGAAGGATCCACAATTGCGCAGCCTGAAAAGCTCGGTATCAAGGCAACCGGGGTTTCCAGTATTCCGGTGCCTGATGGGGGAACGGTACGGATTGCATCACACAAACTCGACCGTTTGATCGCCGGATCGGATGACCTTCTTACCACCCGCCTTTTCATCACGCATCGGCTGCGGGAGCTGGAAGAGATGATGACCCGGTTTACGCTCTGGCGGTGGAACCAGGCCCAGATCTCCTCGGACATCCACAGTATCCGCGAGCGGGCATTCGGGTCCGGTAAGGCAGACCTTCCCGCGGATCTGATTCTCCCGCTCCAGCGGCTGGTGGAATTTTTTGATTATGACCGGGAGTTTGGCAATTTTCTCCGGCATGATCTGGCGGAACACATACGGGCAGCGGAACGCGATCGGTCGGCGCTGGAAGCCAGCACATCAGAGATATCTGACCTGATCCATGATGCTGTCCTGCAACCGGTCTCCAGTATTCTTGCCCCGTTTCCCGGGCTTGTCCGGGAATATTCCAGAAACACCGGAAAGCAGGTAGAACTGGTAACGGAAGGGGACGAGATCGAGGTTGACCGGCGTATCCTTGATGCCCTCAAGGACCCCCTGATGCACCTTCTCTACAACAGTATCGATCACGGGATTGAATATCCGGATATTCGGGCTTCCCGGAATAAATCCTCGCGTGGTCAGGTGAAGATCAAAGTTTTCGCTCTTTCCAGTGGCAAGGTAGGGATCGAGGTATCTGATGACGGGAACGGGATCGATGGGCGCGTCATCCGTGATGCTGCGGTCCGGGCTGGCATGATCACGGCACGAGAAGAGAGTCAGCTTACGGATGCCGAGGCAGTATGGTTGATCTTCCGGTCCGGCCTGTCCACCAGCCCTATCATAACGGAGATCTCCGGGCGGGGTCTGGGCCTTGCTATTGTCGAGGATAGTGTGACGCGGCTTGGTGGTTACGTCACGATCTCATCCGGGATCGGTAAGGGGACCAGCATCACGATACGCGTCCCGGCTCGTCTGGTAACCTTCCGCGGTGTGGTGGTCCGTTCCGGCAGCCAGGTGTATGTCCTTCCCATGCAGCAAGTACGGCAGGTTCTCCGCGTGAGACCGGATGCAATCATGTATGATGCGGGTCGGCCTTCTATCCGGTTTGATAATGGGATGATTGGTGTACTCCAGCTCTCTAATCTCCTTGGTGTTCCCCACCCGCGTCCAGGTCCCGAACGGGATACGCAGGTCTCACTGGTGATCATCGCGTACGGTGCCGGCCAGGTGGCCTGTCGTGTCGACGAGGTAATCCGGGTCCAGGAGATTGTCGTCCGTCCCCTCGGGGGTCAGCTCCGCCGGGTGAAACGAATTGCCGGTGCAGCCGTCCTGGGTGACGGGACACTTGCCCTGGTTCTCGATCCCCCTGAGTTGATCCAGGAATCCCTGCGGCCCGGCGGGCCCTTGGTCCCGATGGCATACGCGGAGAAGGCTGCTCACCGGATCCTAGTGGTGGAAGACTCCGTCACCTCGCGCGCTTTCCTGCAGATGCTGTTGGAACGGGACGGGTACCAAGTATTCACGGCGATTGATGGTCTGCAGGCCTTCGCAATGCTTAAGGAAAATGAATTGGATATGGTCGTGTCAGATGTTGACATGCCCCGTATGAACGGGTTTGTGCTGACCGAGAAGATCCGTGCCGACAACCGTCTGTCGCGTCTCCCGGTGGTGCTTGTGACATCCCTCGACTCTGCTGAAGACCAGCAACACGGGATCGCGGTCGGGGCAGATGCCTATATTGTCAAGAGCGGGTTTACCCGGGACAACCTGCTTGCAATCATCCGAGACCTGATGCGGAAACGGCGATTGCCTGGCCCCGTCCCTCCAGGAGATGCGTAATGGAAAAAAACCACAAGAACCTTATCAAGATCCTGATTGTTGAAGACAGCCGGACACAGGCAGAATATCTTCGTCATATCCTTGAGTCTGAGGGATACCGGGTTATGCTGACCGGCAACGGCACGGAAGCACTGGATCAGATCTTCACCGACAAGCCCACACTCATCCTTTCGGATATCGTCATGCCTGAAATGGACGGCTACGATCTCTGCCGCAGGATCAAGCAGGATCCCGCGATCGCGACAATACCGGTGATCCTTGTCTCCCAGCTCTTCGATTCGGCAGACGTTATTCGAGGGCTTGCCTCCGGGGCAGACGATTTCATCATCAAGCCATATGATCCCGGGTATATCAGTTCCCGGATCAGCGATATTCTCGAGGCCCTCGACCAGCCGGATCCGGAGAAGATCTCCCCTCCTCTTGATCTCCCGGTATTCGGCACAACGTATCACATCACTGCAGGAAGGCTACGGATCCTCCGCATTCTGCTCTCCACCTATGAGATGGCGATCCGAAAGAATGCCGAACTGGAGGAGGCACGGGAGCAGATCAATGCGGTGAACGAGCAGCTCCAGCAGGCAGTTTCGGATCTCAAAGAGTCCAACACCAGCCTTGCATCGGAGAATGCGGAACGGAAGAGGGTGGAGAAAGCCCTTGATGAGGCCAACAAACGGCTCAACCTGATGGCGAGTATTACCCGTCATGATATCATCAACCAGCTCACCACCCAGCACGAATTCCTTGAAATTGCCCTGTCCCAGAGATCAAAGGATCCCGAAAAGGCATGGGAGCAGGTCACGAGTGCGACTGCCATTACTACCCGTGCGCTCAACTCCATAAAATTTACCGGGGATTACCAGAAAGTAGGGGTCAAAGCGCCCCAGTGGCAGGGCATCCACGATCTCGTCCATGCAGCGGCAAAAGAGATCCTGCCTGCAGGACTGGCGTTTGCCAACGATATCCCCCCCAGGATGGAAATCTATGCGGATCCGATGATGGGTAAAGTTTTCTCCAACCTGATCGATAATGCTGCAAAATACGGCGGGAAGATCACCGCCATCCGTTTCAGCCTGAACGTCGGGGAAGGTGACACGGTCATTGTCTGTGAAGATGATGGCATTGGCATACCGTCCGACAGCAAGGAGAAGATCTTCAGCTACGAGTACGGGCTGAATACCGGCCTTGGCCTCTTCCTTGCACGGGAAGTCCTTGCTATAACCTCCATCACCATCCGCGAGACCGGTACGCAGGAAACCGGAGCCCGGTTTGAGATCCATTGCCCCGCTGGCACGATTCGGGGTACTTTATAATAACCGGTTGATCCAATCCCCGGTCGGGTCCTCCCCAGTCTCTTCATAACCTGGATCCTGATAGCGGTCCGGGTTGCTGGGGAATCTTTTTGCACGTACACATCGAACGAAAGTGTACAGGTTTTCCCGATCCATGAATCTCCCCCGCCCGTCTGTTCTCCTGCATCCGGTGCAGCGTAACCGTATCCTGCTCCTTACCGGTCTGACCGCAATCACTCTTGTGGTGAATCTGGCCGGGATCCTGCTGGGGCTCACCGCCGTACTTTCCCACCTTTTATATTTCCCCGTCATCCTTGCGTCCTACTGGTATCCCCGTCGCGGGCTCATCTTCTCCGTGGGGATTGCTGCGCTCTACAGTATTTTCATGTTCCAGTTCACGCCCCTGGATATTATGACGGGAATCGCCATCATTGCGCGGGGGGCAATTATCGTCCTTGTCGGCAGCGTGGTTGCCCTCCTGTCATGGAACCTTGCGGAATCCGAGCAGCAGCTCAATGAGATCATTGAGTTCCTGCCCGACGCCACGTTTGCCATTGACCGGGAAGGGAAGATCATTGCCTGGAACCGGGCAGTTGAGATAATGACCGGTATGCCGAAAGCCCTGATGCTCAACCAGGGGAATTATGAGTATGCACTTGCGTTCTACGGCGAACGCCGCCCCATGCTGGCAGGTCTGATTGTCAATAACGAACAACAAATCGAAGAGAAATATCCGCAGGTACGACGGGAGCCGGGAAAACTCCTGTCGGAAGTCTATCTCCCCCATTTCCACGGGGATCGGGGTGTGCATCTCCGGTTCTCCGCAACGGCACTGGTGGATGCTGAGGGAAATGTCACGGGTGCCATCGAATCTGTCCGGGATATCTCGGAACAAGTGATGACCGAATCTGCGCTCGAGAAGACCAGCAACCGACTCAACACCCTTGCCGGGATCCTCCGCCACGACATGTCCCGGAAGCTTGCAGTACTATACGGGCAGCTCCGGCTTGGCGTCATGAAATTCCGCGATCCGGAGATCATCTCCTTTATTGCTGATCTCAAGGAATCGGCCAACGGCATCACGCGCCAGATCGACATCTCCCGTGAGTTCCGGGATATCGGTGTTACCCCGCCGGCATGGATCCCCGTGCAGGATGCCATCAGTGAGGCTATCAGCCACCTCGATTTCGGGAAGGTGACCTTCCATGCCTGGACCGAACGACTCGAAATATTCTCTGATCCCCACCTTCCCACGGTCTTCTACCATCTCCTCCATAACTCCTTAAAAGAGGCAACGGGCGCGACGAAGATTGTCATTACCTACCAGATCCGGGATAGTGGCTGTGCAATCATTATTGAGGATAACGGGATTGGGATCCCGGATCAGGTGAAAGGATCCCTGTTTGTCCAGCGTGAAGACAACTACGGCAGAGGCCTCTTCCTCACCTCCGAGATCGTCTCCCTGACTGGTATAACTCTGCGTGAGACGGGTGTGTATCGGGAAGGTGCCCGATTCGAACTGGTTATCCCATCAGAGGGATATCGCGTGGAGGGCATGAAACAATGATCGGCACCACCCCGACTCAACAGGCTCCGTACCGTCCTCTCTCTCCGGATACTGCCGTTTCCGATGTCCGTGAACTCAAGGTTACCGAGTTCCCTCTTGCGGACCTGGTTTGGCGCGATTACCATGATACAACGGGGGATCCCTCACAGGATCGGATCTTTGCGGCATTTTCCGCCGGCACCCTCGTCTCCCTTGCCCGGTGCCGACGCCACCGGGGCGGACTGGAAGTGGACGGGGTGTTTACACCGGACACCTTTCGGAAGCGGGGCTATTCTCACATGGTGATGGGTGCGCTGGTGGAAGCCTGCCACAACGACGACCTGTACATGTATGCAGTCCGGCACCTTACCGGGTTCTACAGCCAGTTCGGGTTTGAACCGATCCCGGAAAGTGCGCTTCCCCCAATCATCCGCGAACGGTATACCTGGGCGGCGGGAAACCTCGAAGGTGCTGAGGTTCAGCCAATGCGCAGGAAAGCAGGGTTATAAGCCCGGGAAATGGGTAAAACCATTTTTTGAATCTCTGGTCACTTCCACTTGAAGAAGGGGATCATCGGTTTGAAGGGATCGTTCTGGTTGCCGGTGGAAGACAGATTATAGGTGCGGGAGAATGCATTCCCCATGACGTTCTCGAAGGTGACAACCGCCTTGGCCTCCGAAAGCATTGATTCCAGCGGGTATTCGTTGATCTGGTCAGGTGCGAGAACTGCGATATTAAACTCAATATTCACCGGGACAAGCGCAACATGGATCTTCACGGCATCAGAATTGCCGCTGTTCCTGATCAGGATCCCTTTGGCATCATCTTCGAGCTCCACCATCACATCCGGCAGAGTTGTGCTGTCCTGCATGATGAACAGGGACATAATCAGAACAGCGAAGAGGATGAAGAGAACACCGGCTGCATAGATATTGATGAGAAAAACAATCAGCGTGAGAATAATACCCGACACCAGCAGGATCTGTATCTTCCGGTCCATGCAGAACAATGGTTCCGTGCGGTTATTCAGTTTAACGGTTTTATAGCCCGGTTACCTGCGACACCGGATTTCCGGTATCGATAAAACAGATGCCGGCTAGGGTTATCAGGTAATCCGGTGCAGTTTTTTCATCAGGCTGATCGTATCCCGGGTTGATTTATCCGGGGAGCCTGGCGGGATTTTAGCGGGATCAGTTTTACCCAGCGTGTCGAATATTTCGCGTATGGCTTCCGGCTGAGACGGGCCATATCCACCCTCAAGGACAAATGCAAGGGAGTTATCCGTGGCGTCGCGGACAAGTGCGGTCAGCAGGCCGACATCTGCAGGACTCAGTTGCATGCTCCCGACGGGGTCATCCGAGAGCATGTCCTGCCCGGCGGAGACGAGGACCAGGTCCGGCTTGAACCGCTCAAGGGCCGGTAGGAAAACCTCGGTAAAAACCGGGAAATAATCTCCAATTCCCGCGTTGTGGACCAGCGGGGCGTTTATCGTGTATCCTTCCCCGTCATGCGCCCCGGTTTCTTCGATGAGACCGGTGTGGGGAAAGGTGTCTTTCTCGTGGGTCGAGCAGTAGAGCACCCGGTTGCTGGAGTAAAAGATGCTCTGCGTCCCATTACCGTGATGGGTATCCCAGTCGATGATGGCAACCCGGTCAACACACTCCAGGGCGTGGGCAGCTGCAACGGCGGCATTATTCAGGAGACAGAAGCCCATGGCACGGTCCGCCTCAGCATGATGTCCCGGTGGCCGTACCAGGGCAAAACAGCACTCCCCGTCAACGGAACGGTTTACTGCATCAATGGCTGATCCCGCACCATAGGTTGCGACCTCGTAGGAACAGGGATTGATGTAGGTGTTCGGGTCAATGAAACCCTGGACAATCTGGTTGTTCTCGAGATATCCCCCGGTGTATACATAATCATCCAGCATGCAGAAGTCCACATGTTTCACGCACTGGCGCTCAAGCCACGTGAGGTATCCCGGAACATGAACGCGCTGGAGCTCTTCAAAAGTCGCAGGTACCGGATCATGTATTTTCAGGTTCTCCGGGAGATGGGTGAGGATGGAGACCAGCCGGTCATGACATTCCTTGTGTCCTTTGCAGTCATGGTTGGCAAATATGTCACCGGTTATTGCAGAACATTTCATGAGAATCCCAAAAAATCCGTATCATAGTATCCTCTTTTTTTACGCTTGAATATTGTGGAATTGACATCATACCGTTATTTGGATCCTGGTGTCGGAGGGAAATACCCGGACTTCCTGATGTATCCCATTTTCGACGGAGAATGAGGTCCCTGTGACCCCTGCGCGTTGGAAAAAATGAGCGTATCCGGATCTGTATTATACGTTTCCCTGTCTTTCGAACGCATGCGGCTTTTACGTCGGCTATTGAAACACCGGATCAAAACACTGGTTCATAACTATGGATCGCGTATGTCCGCTAAAATGCCTGCAGACCTCCGGAAAAACCGTCCTATCCGGCGAACAATTCGAAAATTATTAATAACAACATACAAGAGATTCTGATTGACCTATACAGATCTTAGTAATATCTGTTCGTATAGGTGATTGATTCAGAGGTGTGTAAAAAAATGGTGTTTCATCCTCCGGTAGCAATTACTGCAAAGGCAGGAGATGCCGGTAAGTACAAAGTCGGCCTGCCCGCATGGAACATGGTCCTTCGAGGATTCATGTCCGGTGCATACATCGCTATGGGTGCGGCTCTTGCAACGGTTTGTTCAACAGGTATCATGGCAACTGACGCTGCACTGCGGTACGGAACTGCCAGTGCAGGTTTTTCCCAGTTAATCCTGGGAGCCGTGTTCCCGGTTGGGCTTATCATCACCGTCCTTACGGGTGCTGAGCTCTTTACTGGTGACGCAATGCTTGCCCCGATGGCAGCATTCATCCACAAGGTTACCTGGATGCAGGTCTTCAACCTGTGGATCTTTGTCTACATCGGCAACCTGATCGGTTCAATCGTATTCGCCTATATCTGCGCATACGGACCGTTCGTCTCATTCGACGCAGCAGGCGTAGGAACGGTGACGGCATTCGGCTCGCGGGCTATAGCCATTGGTGGAGCCAAGGTCGCTTATGTTGGAATGATGGGATTCTATTCTGCATTCCTCAAGGGCATTGCCTGCAACTGGCTTGTCAACCTAGCCATCCTGCTCGGTATCTGTGCAGATGACGCAGTCGGCAAGTTCTTTGGTATCTGGTTC
>JBAYMI010000034.1:0-12445 GCA_041663625.1 Methanoregula sp. | reverse complement strand
GATAAGTTTCATTGCACAGGCCCCTGCCGCATTCGACACCCCGTACATCAGCCCGTCTGTTGCGACAAGCGCGTCGAAGAGCCCGCCGCGGATACTGTACGGCGGGTTCCGGTTCGTCAGCACATCGGACATGACCTGTGCGATAGCGCCCGCAGCATCCGGCATATCCTCTGATGCGATGATCTCCCGCCGTTTCGCCTCCCATGCAGAGACCATGGGGGTGAACGGTTCGTTCTGGGCAAGGTGGAGCCGGGGGAGCCGGTTTCCGTATCTCCCGTCCCCGATGAGCCGCATTGCAGCCTCCCATGCGGCGATCCCTCCCGTGCCACTCCCGACCGCCTGGAAATAGTGGTCGGGTATCCTTCCCATGGTCACTGCTGCATCGAGCATCACGGTGCCCATACCGTCCCGGCGGGCGACGTTCCGTGCCCCGCCTTCCGGCACGCACCCGGGAACGGTGGTGAGCGTATTACTGACCGCAATCGCATCCGAGTAATCCCCTTTTACGGCAACGAGGAAGATATCTTTCGCCGGTTCTGTTGTCCAGAGCCGGGGGACTGCCTTCTCCGGGATGACAATGACAACCGGCCGTCGGCACCGCGCTGACAGTCCGGCAAAGGCCCGCCCGGTATTGCCGGCGGATGCGATCACGGGGATGGCATTGCCCAGCTCCTGTAAGCGCTGCATGGTGGGCGAGGCCTCCAGTTCCTTGAAGGAACCGGTGGTGAGGTCAGCTCCTATCTCCGGGAAATACCCGGAGAAGGAGAGGGTGAGATTCGGGAGCCCGAGTTCGCGGGAGAGGTCGCTGCTGGTGAACGTGACCGGCCCCCCGGAAGGCAGCAGCGGTGCGGTGACCGGGAGCCATGCCAGATAGCGGTAGATTCCCTTGTGCGGAGAGAGGTGCAGTTTCCGGCTGCAATATTCGGCCCTGAGAATGCTGTCGTGTCCGCGTGGGCAGGAGAGGAGAGAGGGATCTTCCACCACCTCGTTTCCACCTGCACACCGGATCCGGTACTTGGGAATCATGCTCGCCTCTCACATTATCCTGATGTCCTCGACCCGCACGTGAACGCCGTCTTTCTTCTTCAGCACCATGTTCACGAGCGCCGTGTGGGCGAGGTTGATCATGCAGTAGCCCGGGAGGAACCGCTGCCGCAGGCCCAGCGTTGGCGGGCGGATGACAGTCTCGGCAATGCCCTCGAACGCGTGGACATGGTAGGCCTGCACGTCGTGCACCCTGCACGTTGCCTTCCGTGCTTCAAGCGGCCCGACCGTGTGGCATTCGATGACGCCGGTAACCGGGTTTGCGGAGAGCACCCGCAGGGCGTGGTAAAGCGGGCAGCCCGGGCCGGCCGGGCGACCGGTGACGAGGTCGCCGGCACGGATATCCCATTTCTCTACCAGATCTGCCCGGAACGGGACCACGAACTTGCGTGCCGAGGGCTCACCGGGAAATGCCCGGATGATGAAATCGTATTTCGCGCCGGTCACGTCCGTCCCGGAATACTCAGTCCTGTCCTTGGGTCCTGAAGGTTCAATGGAGTAAAATGTGCAGTCTTCGTTCACTTTTTGCTTCTTTTTGACCGCCTGTGCAAATTCGCTGCAGCGGGAAAGACCGCAGGCGCCGCAGTCCTTTCCCGGCGGAACCCACGCCATACTCAGTCGCCCCGGTAGATGTTATCCGCTTCATCGAGCGGCCGGATCACGCCGAAATGGTGCTGCCACCCGATCTCCTTCTTGCCAATGCAGATGGTGCAGACCCCGAGCGGGGGCGTGCCCCGGAGGGTGATGGTTTTTGCATCTTCGATCTCCGGCTGCTTCGCGATTGCCTGCAGGAGATACCGGAGGCCGGTACCCTGGATGGCGTTGGTCTCAATGATATCGATCGACGGGATAACGCTCCGGATGCACTCGCGGAACACTTCCTTCTCCGCCTGGGAGACCAGGTCGGTCTTCGTGACAACTGCGGAATCGGCAAGCGCGATGAGGGGCGCCATCTTCAGGGGCGAATTGCTCCCGGAAACCGCTGGCAGCACGGCGATACCATAGGATTGCGTAGTATAGGGTGTGCAGCGAAGGCAGAGGCCTGCGCTCTCGACAATCAGCATGCCTGCCGTGAGTTTTTCTGCCCAGGCGATTGCATCCTGCAGGACCATGATGCCCATGTGGTCCGGGCAGAGATCGCCTGAATATACTTTCTTTGTGGGGATGCCGAACTCTTCATGCAGTTCCTCGTCTTCGAACGCCCGGACCACGTCGATTTTGAGGTACGCCGGCTTGTCCGTCTTGTTGAACTTTTTGATGATCTGGCGGATAACAGCGGTCTTCCCTGCGCTGGGCGGGCCGGCAACCATGATGAGCTTCATGCAGGCACTCCCGTTTTCTTGAGGGAGGACTGCCGGTCGGGAATCATATCGCCTGCACGGATCTTCTCACGGAGGTCCCAGAGGGAGGAGTCCATGTCGGTTACCGTTGCGATGATCCCGCTCTCGCGGCCTTTTGGCTCGAGCACAGCGGATACTGCACCGTTCTTCATGACGATGCGGCGGTCTGTGATGAGGGCGAGGTACGGGTCGTGGGTGACAAAGATCACGGCCTTCTGGTATTCCCTGAGGCAGGTGATTACCCGCTCCTTGTTGATGCCGGCATTCTCTATTTCGTCGAGGAGCAGGATCGGTGTCTGGCCGATCAGGATCGCATCAGCGATAAGGATCGAGCGGGTCTGGCCGCCGGAGAGCGCACTCATGCGCACGGATTCCTTGATCTTCTCGCCGGTAAATTCATTGGCAAGGGCGATCGTGCGGTCGATCAGGTGCCGTGCGTCCGTGTCCCGTGCCCTGATATGCATGGCGAGAAATTTCCCGACCGTCATGTCGGCGATGACCCGGGTATTCTGGGTGATCAGCGCAATGGGTTTTTTTGCCGGGTCCCGTACCATATCTTCCTGGGGTTCGGCCCCGTTGATGAGAATGGTGCGTCCCGTGACGGTATCGTCGAGGGCCAGGACCTCGATATCGTTGATGAATGCGGATTTTCCCGACCCGGTGGGGCCGACAATGGAGAGCGTATCGCCGGGCCGAATAACAATCCGGTCGAATCCCTCCCTCTCCCCTTCACGATTGGTGCCGGGAAGAATCGTGAGTTCGTACGTCTGTTCGCTGTGCATCACCGGGATCATGAACGCGGTGAATGATATACTTTTCCAAAATTCCAGAAAAATTTACCTTATAGTAACAATTATAATCTAATAAATGTCACTTAAAGGTTAATATGTTGTCAAAGAGGATATTCGAGACCGATTTCACCACGGCCCTGAACCAGGAGCTGGAGCGGAAGAATATGAGCGTTAAGGATCTCGCAGATCTCACGGGCATCCCGGTCTCGACCCTCTACAAGGTGACGGTGGGGGAACGTGACCCGCGCCTCTCGACGATAAAAAAGATTGTTGCGGTCCTTGAACCTGCCCGGCACAGTTTCATTGCCATCGTCGCAGCACGTTTCCTCCTCGACAGCATGGAGCGCCGCGAGGTGGAGGTTGCCGGCAAAACCTATGCCATCCGGGGGTATTCTGCCAACTCGCTCGAAGAATGCATCGTAGCCTCGGCGAGGGCGGAGAAAGACGGGGCGGCGGGCATCATCTGTGCGCCGATCCTCGCCTCCATAGTAGAGAAGATCGTGGATATCCCTGTTGGGATGCTCCGCCCGGATCTCGCGGTGATTGATGAAGCCATCAGTTCGGTTGCGCGGAAGATCGGGTGAACCATGACCCATGAACCCTGCGCTATCCGCATCGGCCACCTCTCGACGATGTATCATACGGCGTTCCTGCTCCGGGGGACCGGTCTCCTCGCGGACCGCGGCCTTGACGCCACGTGGACGCTCTTTGCCTCGGGCCCGGATATCATCAATGCCATGCAGCGCGGCGACCTTGACCTCGGGTACATCGGTCTTCCCCCGGTGATCATCGGTATCGACCGGGGGATCTCCCTTGCCTGTATCGCGGGAGGGCACGTGGAAGGCACGGTCATGGTTGCCGGCCCCGCGATCAGCACTCTTGCGGAATGCGGGGGCATGCAGGAGTTCCTCTCCCAGTTCTCCGGCGCGGCAATCGGTACGCCTCCGAAAGGCTCCATCCACGACGTCATCGTGAGCGAACTCTTACGGGAGCACGGGATCCGTGGCGTGACCGTGAAGAACTACCCGTGGGCCGACTACCTTCCCGATGCCCTCCGTGACGGGGAGATTGCGGCGGCGGCCGGGACGCCGGCTCTTGCAGTTACCGCCAGCAGGTATGGCAGTGCCCGGCTGGTTGTCCCGCCGGATCATCTCTGGCCGTTCAACCCGAGTTACGGTATCGTTGTCATGCGGGAGATGCTTGAAGAGAAGGAGATGCTTATGCAGTTTCTTTCTGCCCATGAGGCAGCCTGCGAGATGATCCGGCACGATCCCACCGGGGCTGCCCGGATCGTCTCTGCGATAACCGGCATGGTTGATCCGGATTTTGTCCGGGAGACCTACCGGATATCCCCGAAGTATTGCGCCGCCCTGCCCCCGGAGTACGTGAATTCCACCATGAAATTTGTCCGGACGCTGCAGGAGATGGGGTACATCTCGCGGCCGGTACGGGAAGAAGAGATCTTTGACCGGTCGCTTATTACCCGCGTACACCCGGGATCGCATCATTACTCTGCGGGAATCTGCGATTGACAGGTTTTTTCACCGGTATACGGTTCCGCTCCCGCCAGGTTATCCGGCCAGCGGTTGCCCGTGCGATGCCGGAACTGCCCGGGCCCGATACGGCGGGTGATCATGAGCGGAAAAAAGAAACAGGCTTGATTATGCTGCAGCTGCCTGGTTTTGCGCCATGAATTTTTTTGCATTCTTCTTCTTTGTCAGCCAGATCAGCGATCCTTCGGCAAATGCAAAGGAGCTCATCAGGAGAGTCCGGATGTGGGGTGGAACTCCCCCGGTGTTCGCGGCCTGAGGCGCGAGCAGGTATTTCTTTATGCGGGCAGCGCTGCTCCCGTTTGGTATGGTATCGAGAGCGGTGATCGTCTCATCCGACACAACCTGATCGAACGATACTGCAACAAAGGCAACTTCCTCGCCTACCCATTTGCTCCGGGAGATCCGGTACAGTCCCCCGCGTGAAAGAGCGGCGCTGGCCGGTGTTATCTTCCATCCATCATACTCGGAAAAAATCCGGCGGAGATCGCGCTCCGCGAAGAGTTCCATGACATCTTTTTGCGAACCCATAAGTATCCCACTCCAGTTGGAATTCTGATCTTATAAGTTTTGGTAATTTTATTTACTTTTGAATAAAATTAAACAAAAATGGTTAAATAAAACGGAATATGATGGTTACACTATCGCTGGTATTCAGGAGATCCTCATGGAGAAAAGCCATCATCCGTATACGTATCAGTCTCTCGCAACCGCAGGTGCGTGCATTCTCGGCATTATCATGCTCTGCTTTTTGTGCGGGTGTGTAGCAACCGGAACCACCTCCGAGGGTACGGCGAAAAATACGTCGCTCTCCATAAAAGAAGTCATCATCCCCGTGAGTTTGTCCTCGTCCATAACGTACACCAGCACCATGCAGAAAGGCGGTGTGCCGCCCGGGATCTACCAGGGTCTTGTCATAAAGGATCTCAATGGCACCTTTGATCCTGCGCTTGCCGAACGCTGGGAGGTCTCTCCCGATGCGAAAGTCTGGACCTTCCACCTGGTGAGGAACGCAACCTGGAGCGATGGCGTCCCGTTCACCTGTGGCGATGTGAAGTTCACCAACGATTACCTAAAAACCAACAACCTCACGCTGGCATATGTGCTTCACGATGTCGAGACTATCGCGTGCACGGATGATTACACAGCAGTCGTCACGCTGAAAACCTCGTATTCCGGGTTCCTCGACCAGATCTCGCGCCAGCCGGGCATCACCATCTCCCCGCAGCATATCTGGGAGAACATCACCGATCCGCAGCACTACGCGGACGATCAGTTCATCGGCACCGGCCCGTTCGTCTTTGACCAGGATACCGCCGGGTATGTCCGCCTTCTGAAGAACGATGCCTATTATGGCAGGAAGGCACAGGTCAGCGGCGTGGTTCTCAAGCTGATCACCAACCCGGACAGCCAGGTGCTGGCACTGAAGAATGGCGAGGTCGATGTTGTCTCCGACATCTCCCCTGCGGTGGCAGAGAGCCTGGAAGGCGAGAAGAACATCGCCCTGTACACGATCAACGATACCGGCGCATATGAGGTTGCCTTCAACACCGCACAATACCCGGCCAATATCACCGCGTTCAGGAGAGCGATGAGCCATGCCGTTGACCGCGACACGATCAGTTCCCTGTTCGGCAACGGCCGGCCAACGGAGACCACGTTCCTGATCCCCAGCCTTGCCGGCAGGTATGTCAACCCGGCAGATGTGGGCATGTATGACTATAACCTGAGCGAGGCACGGGAGATCCTGGCGAGTGCCGGATTTACCTGGGACTCGGAGGGCAGGCTTCTCGGCCCGGAGGGAAAAGCGGTTACGCTGACAATCCCGCTCGGCACCAAGGGCCAGGCCAATAATGCAAACCAGAAGATAGTCTCGGTCCTGAAAAATGACTGGAGCGAGCTGGGAATACCGGTAAGCACGGTCTCGTATGACGACCAGAAGCAGTACCGCACGGCAGTCAATGCCAACCCGGTCTTCATCGATGCGTTCCCGGTGACCCTGCATGACGATGCAGATGCGCTCTCGGATTTTGCAGTTACCCCCCTCCAGGAGACGAATTATTACAATTACAACAATGCCGGGTACAATGCCCTGCTGGATGCCATCCATACAACCTCAGACCAGCAGGAGATCGTGCGCATGGCATACGAACTCCAGGACATTCTTGCAGAGGACATCCCGAGCGTGCCGGTCTGCACATCCGATACGATCGTTGCGTACCGCTCCGACCGGTTCACCGGGTGGGATCTCGGACCGGGATACTATACGGTCACGGATCCACGGGTGCTGACCAACCTTACCCCGGTGCAGTAACCGGGGCGATACGGCCGGGAACACCAGCATGATTGACGGGCACTACCTCCTGCGGAGGATTTGTTACAGCGGCGCAGCGTTCTTCGTCTGCGTCACGCTCACCTTTTTTATCCTGCACCTGATGCCCGGTGATTATATCACCAACTACCTCCTCTCGTTATCGAACACCCTGCCCCAGGAAGCTGTAATCCAGTTCTACCACCAGTACGGGCTTGACCGTCCCCTGGCGGAGCAGTATCTCATCTATATTTTCAATATCCTGCAGGGCCAGTGGGGGTACTCGTACCAGTACGGCCTCCCGGTCTTCCCGCTGATCATGAAGAAGCTTGCCTGGTCGCTTGTCATCCTGCTCCCCGCAGTCCTCCTCGGAATTCTCATCGGCATCCTGCTGGGCGCATGGTCCGGGTGGAGATCCGGGGGGAAGAAGGATCTTGCGCTCTTCAACATCATGATCGTCGTCCGTGCCATCCCGGAGTTCTGGTGGGCGATCATGGCCGTGTGGGTCTTTGCTTTTTGCCTCCAGTGGTTCCCGCTCGGGGGATTCTCCAGCATCAGCGTCCTGGACTCCGGCCTGGACCCGCGGGATGTCCTGTACCATGCCATCCTGCCGATCGGCCTGACAACCTCCTTTGTCGCGACCGGCAATTATTACCTGATGCGCAACTCGATGATCGCGGTCATCGGGGAGGATTACATCACAACGGCCCGGGCAAAGGGGCTGGACGAGCGTGCCGTCCTCTGGCGCCATGCGCTGAAGAACGCCCTCCTGCCCATGGTGACGATGACGACCTTCCAGGTTGCCGGCATCATCATGGGCAATGTCTTCATCGAGACGGTCTTCTCCTGGCCGGGGATCGGCCTTCTGACCACCGATGCGCTCCGGATGCGGGACCTGCCCCTTCTCGAAGGGATCTTCCTGCTGGACACCCTCATGACGATCGGCGCCATGCTGGCCGCCGACATCCTTGTCTCGTATCTCGATCCCCGGATCAGGATGGGTGGCCATGACTAGGCAGGCTCTTCTCCGGGTAAGCGTTGCAATCCTCTGCCTCTACTTCGCAGTCGCCCTGCTTGCTCCCTTCATTGCCCCTTATGGCGCCACGGAGATTGTCGGATCTCCCCTCCAGCCGCCGGACCGCGAACACCTGTTCGGGACCAATGAAGTGGGCCAGGATATCTTCTCCCAGCTGGTGTATGGATCGCAGGTCACCCTGATCTTCGGCTTTGGCGCCGCATTATTATCGGTGGCGATCAGCACCTGCGCCGGTATTGTCCTCGGGTATTACGGGGGAACGGTCGATGAGGTTGTCTGCCGCATCCTCGATATCCTGATGCCAGTCCCCATCTTTCCCCTGCTCATCGTGCTGACCACCTTCTTCAACCCGGGGGTCGTGCAGGTCAGCATCATCATGGGGGTCCTCGGGAGTATCCATGGCATCCGTCTCATCCGGGCCCCGGCGCTCTCGCTTGCAGAGACGCCGTTCATCGAAGGGGCCAGGGCAGTCGGGGCCCCGGACCTTCGCATCATGTCACGCCATATCCTTCCCAACCTGATGCCGGTAGTGACGGTGAAGTTTGTCACGGCCTCGCAGCATTATCTCGTGATGGGTGTGGGACTGAGTTTCATCGGGCTCTGGGATACCATGACCGTGGACTGGGGCTCGATGATCCAGAACGCCTATTCGAGCGGGGCGCTCTCCCTTGGCCTCTGGTGGTGGATCCTCCCGCCCGGTCTTGCGGTTGTCGGGATCTCGCTGGCCCTTGCGCTTGCCGGCTACAGCCTCGAGGAGGCCTTCAATCCCCGGCTGGAGGTGAACCGGATATGAGCCTGCTTGCTGTCAGTAATCTTTCCGTGCAGTTCGAAGGACGGGCCGGCACGGTGCCGGTGCTTGACCACATCAATCTTGAGATCAACGCGGGCGAACAGGTAGCCCTTATCGGGGAGTCCGGGTGTGGCAAGACCGTGTTTGGGATGTCGGTGATGCGCCTGCTCCCGTCCAATGCCCGGGTCGCGGGATCCGCCCTGTATGGCGGGCGGGATCTCCTGCTGGCTTCCGAGCAGGAGATGCAGCAGATCCGCGGGAAAAAGATCGCCCTGATCTCCCAGAACTCCGCGTCCGCGCTCAACCCGGTCCTTACGATTGGCGACCAGATCGCAGAATCCCTCACCCATTGCACGTCATACAGGGGCGAGGACCTGAAGCGGGAGGTGGTGCGTCTGCTCACGATCCTCGGGATCGAACGCCCGGAAGAGAATATGCAGAAGTACCCGCACCAGTTCTCCGGGGGCATGCGGGAACGAATCCTTATCGCCATGGCGCTTGCCTGCAACCCGGATCTCATCATTGCGGACGAGCCAACCTCCGGGCTCGATGCGCTGGTGAAGGCGCAGATCCTCCGGCTCCTCAGGAGCGTGATGCAGGATCGGACGCTCCTGTTGATCACCCACGATCTCGGGACAGCATCTGCTCTTGCATCCCATACGGCCGTGCTGTATGCCGGGGAGATCGTGGAGTACGGCCCGACCCACGATCTCTTTACGCTGCCCATGCACCCGTACACGCAGGGGCTCCTTGCCTCATCCCCGTCCGCGGGGTTCCACCCGATCCCCGGCATGAGCCCGGCACCGGGGCAGGTGCCGCCCGGCTGTCGGTTCTGTCCGCGGTGCTCCTGCGCAATGGAGAAGTGCAGTTCCACGCATCCCGTGCTGAAGATTGCCGGCAAGGACCGGCAGGTCAGGTGTCTCCGGTATGATTGAGCTCACTTCGGTTTCGAAATATTATTCATCGGGATTCTTCAGCAGGAAGCGGACCTGTGTGGTCGATGACGTGTCGCTCGTTATCCGGCAGGGCGAGACCCTCGGCCTTGCGGGGGAGAGCGGCAGCGGGAAGTCTACGCTCGCGAGGATGATGATCCGGCTCGTGGAGCCGAGCGCAGGAAGGATCGTGTTTGACGGGATCGACCTGCTTGCGCTCAGAAAGCCGGCCCTGCGGCAGCTCCGGCCCCGGATGCAGATCGTCTTCCAGGACCCTGATACCGCTCTCGATCCCCGGCTCACGATCGGGGCGTCCGTTGCCGAACCCCTCGTGGTCTGGCAGCAGGCAGGCCGGCATGAGCGGGACGACCGGGTTGCCGAGCTGTTCGGTATGGTCGGCCTGCAACCGGAACTTGCGGTTCGCCGGCCGTTCGAACTCTCCGGGGGCCAGAAGCAGCGGGCTGCTCTCGCCCGGGCCATTGCCCTGGAACCGGAGTTCCTCGTGCTGGACGAGCCCACCGCAGCGCTCGACCTCTCGGTCCAGGCACAGATCTTAAGCCTGATCCAGGTACTCCGGAAGCGGATGAACCTCACGCTTCTCTTCATCTCCCACGATCTCCAGCTCATCGGGAGAATGAGCGATTCCCTGGCGGTGCTGCATGAGGGGCGGATCGTGGAGTCCGGGAAGACCGCGGAGGTCCTGCGCCGGCCTTCCGACCCGTACACGATCCGGCTTCTGGAAGCGGCACGGGAGGGCGAGGTGTGGTTCGGGAAGGAGCGGGACAAATCCGGTTCCTGCGATGAGGTTTGAGATTGCCCGATTCCAGCGCTTTTTTCACGAGGGAACCGTTCCACGTTGGATACAATCCATATATTAATAAAAAATAATTAACAAGTGGTAATTGTTTAATACATTTAATTAAAATTACTTAGGTACGATGGCTGGACTGGTGGGCAGCTATGATATTTCGATCTGTCCCCCCTCTCACAGATCGGTTGACGAATAAAGAGACCGGCTCGGAAAAACGGCAATCATTTTTTAAAAATGATCCGCCATGACAGAAACCTATGACCTGTTCGGAAAATATGGCGAAGGGGCCCTGCAGTACGATGAGTTTGCGAGAACCCTGTTTGCCCGGGTCTACCCGGTCATCGCTGACCAGATCCTCGAACGGACCCGGATAACCCGGGGCAGCTGCCTTGATGTAGGGTCCGGGCCGGGCCTGCTTGCGATAGCCCTTGCCCTGCTCTCGAACCTCCGGGTGACGGCTCTCGATAGTTCTCCGGTAATGTACGAACTGGCATCCAGGAATATCCGGGACCGGTGCATGGAAGACCTGGTGGTCCCGGTTATCGGGGATGTCCACGCGATCCCGGCTGCGAATGCCACGTTCAGTCTCGTGGTCAGCCGGGGCTCGTACCATTCCTGGGAAGATCTTCCTGCGGCGTTTGCGGAGATCCACCGGGTTCTCAACCTGGGCGGGATGGCTTATGTCGGCGGAGGGTATGGCAGCGCCCGTATCCGTGACGAAGTTCTTGCAAGCCGGAAAGATTACAGGATCCAGGACTATCCTGCGTATCCGGCAAAGACCCGGTTTCGCCGGTTCACGGTCCGTGAGATCGAGGCAGCGATCGAAGTTGTCGGGATCAGCGATTACCGGATCATCAACGATGATTCCGGATTCTGGATAATTTTCCGGAAACACGAGGAACAGGTACACCGGCATCGCCCCGCGGCAGGTGATAAATCCGGTCCGGAAAATAATCTGCAATTCCATGATGGGTTCTTTTTTACAAAATGATCGTGCACCAGCGTCCGCGATGAAAAAATCCGGTAGTCCGGCCTTATGAAAAAAATTTGTCTGGATCAAAAAGTCCGGGACCCGGCTTTTCTAACCCTGCCATGGAGATGGCAGATGTCCCGGCAGTTACTATGGGGACTCTCCTCCAGTTTTACCCTGGATCTAACACCTCCGGCAGTCCCCGGCCACGTTCTAAACTCCGCGGAAGGGGTAGATCGTCAAATTACAAGGGGTCTATTAGCGAAGTTTTGCCCATCCGGTGTAAAATCCGGGAATCCGGGGTATTATAGAGCGATTTAAAATGAATTCCGGGGGTGTTTTAGGTGAATTACGAAGTTTTTCGGGTACCCTAAATTTCCCGGACCGGAACGAAATGTTCAAAATGAACGCCGTTTGGCAAAAGAGGGCTGATTTTTTGGGGGTCCTTGGCCCAATCATTACTCTCCACGAGACAATTCTCCGTCGTGAGGCAGCGCTACCAGGGAGCCTTCCTGAAGACCATCTGATCCCCCTCATGATCTCAGTGCTACTAACTGCCAATGAGCATCATCTCAAAGGAGGTTCTGCAACATCGTGTTATCCGGCAGAAAACCCGGAAAAACAACCGGATACTTCTGAATTTTTTTTCTTTTTTTCCCTATCCTACCCCGGATAAGCCAGAGGACTTCCCGCAACCATCGCGCTCTTAAACAATACTTTTCGGCAAGATCCGAAATAACAGGATCTGCCCGTTCCTAAAACAGGATTGATGTCCATGCAAAGGGATTTGCATGAAGTACTATAACCTTGGCAATTCTGCGGATTTAAAATTAAAAGTACGAGAAGCAGGGGAATCAAAGAAAGTCTTTT
>JBAYMI010000033.1:0-12595 GCA_041663625.1 Methanoregula sp. | reverse complement strand
GCTGAAGGAACAGGATATCGATACGCTCACGATTGCCGGGTACATGACCCAGATGTGCTGCGACACGACCGCCCGGCAGGCATTCCACCGCGGGTATGCGGTGAAGTTCCTGTCTGATGCGACGGGGACCCTCTCGATCACGAACAGCGCGGGAGCGATCAGCGCTGCCGATCTTCACAAAGCGATCCTCGTGACCCAGCAGATGCGGTTCTCGCAGGTCATGACCACGGAAGAGTGGATCCGGTCTCTCGCACTCTCCTACCGGTAGCTGGGGTTATCCGGGCTCCCCGTCCAGGCCCTGACAACAAACCCGATAATCATCAACTGCCAATAATCTTCGGGTACTCCCGCTATGCTCTGGGCACTTCTTTCCGGTATCGGTGCGTGCGCCGATGCCGCATACTATATCGTGAACAAGAAATTTTTGCAATCGGTCGAACCCGACCTTCTGGCCGCTTCCGGTTTCCTTTTCACGGGCGTGTTTCTCCTGGCAATTGCTCTTGTGCAGGGAATTCCCCTGCTTGGCCCGGACTTTTTCTCTGCCGTTGCCGCAACCTGTGCCATCAATGTGGTCGGCACCACGCTCGCGTTCCGTGCGCTGAAATCCACCGACATCTCGCTCGCAGTGCCGATGCTCTCGTTCACGCCGCTCTTCCTTGTTCTCACCGCGGCGCTGATGCTTCACGAGATCCCGTCCCTCATCGGGATTTTGGGGATCATCATCATCGTTGCCGGATCGTACGTCCTCAACACATCCGCGGAACACACCCGGATTTTTGATCCGTTCCGGGACATGGTCTCGCACCCGGGCATCTTTGCCATGCTCGTGGTCTCGTTCCTGTACGCCATTGCCATCGGGTTTGACAAGATGGTGGTGCTCAACTCCGACACGGTCTTTGGATCCGGCGTGGTGTTCTTTATCCTCGGGTCTGCATTCCTGGCAATCTTCTTGTGGAAACACTGCTTCCGGGGAAAAACCCCACAAACTATCTCCGGCGGATCGGGATCGGCCGCAGGTTTTCCCGGTCACCTGTCGCGCAGTCTTCTTGTGGCAGGGATCCTGATTGGTGCGTTTCTGACTCTGGAATCGATCGTCATCAACACCGCATATCTCGACCAGATCGTTCCCTATGTCAGCGCCATCAAGCGGATGAGTATCATCATCACGGTGCTGTACGGCGCCCTGGTATTCCGGGAAGAAGAGATAGTAAGGCGGGTATCCGGTGCCGGCCTGATGGTGTTCGGCGTGGTCCTGATCCTGCTCTTCCCATAACACTTCCCGCAACTCTTCCCGGTTTGGGAATCATAAGGATGTATTGCCGGTTCATTCGATAAACAGCGGTACGTCAAGGAACCGGGTGCAGTCAAAGACACCCCGGTTGGTGATGCGCAGGGACGGGATCACGGTGAGAGCAAGGAAGGAGAGGTACATGAACGGATTCTCAATGCCCCCCATCCGTCCGGTCACTGCATGCAGATCCTTCAGCCTCCGGACAACTTCCTCATAGGGAAGTGTTGACATAAGTCCGGCACAATCAAGGGGCAGCACAGAGATCTCTGAACCGGTGATGGCGACCATGGCTCCCTGGGCGTTGATCACTTCACGTATCGCGCTCCGGATTACATCATCGCTGGTGCCGGCAGCAACAATATTGTGCGCATCGTGGGAGATGCTGCATGCGATGGCACCGTCGCGGAATCCGAAGCCATGGACCAGGCCTACCCCCGCAGGAAGATCACGGTACCGGCTGCAGACAACAACTTTGAGAATGTCACGGCCAAGGTCCGGAATGTCATCGCCATTGCAGTCGTAACGGAGGGATTCGGTTACGACCTGGCCGGGTACAAGGCCTATGACCCGCGCCATGCCATGGCCGGTGATCCGGATGGTTACGGGGCCGGAGGGAGAACAGCGGATGGTTGGGGGAAACGCGGGCTGGGGGGCCGGTGATGCAGCGGTTACTGCCGCACCCGTAACGAAAACCTCCCGGACCACGAACTTCTCCGGGTCATCGATGATACAGAGATCCGCACGTCGCCCGGGGGCAAGTGCGCCCCGGTCTGCAAGACCGAACCGGTCGGCAGGGGAAAGTGTTGCCATGCGGATGGCAAGTCCGGAGTCGAGCCCGCAGGCTACCGCTTTCCGGATGCACCGGTCGATATGGCCGTCCTCCATGAGCAGGTCGGCATGGCAGTCATCGGTGGCAAAACAGCAGCGGGAGACCGTTGCGGGGGTCACGAGGGAGATGAGCGATTCAATATTCTGTTCCGCTGATCCTTCGCGGATGTAGAGATACATCCCTTTTTTGAGTTTCTCCTCTGCCTCTGCACCGGTCGTACATTCATGGTCGCTCTGGAGACCGGCAAAAATATACGCATTGAGGAGTTTTCCGGAAAGGCCCGGGGCATGCCCGTCCCGGATCGATGAGAGTGCAAGTTTACCGGCAACGGCCCGATCGGCTGCAAGAACGCCCGGGACATTCATCATCTCGCCCAGGCCAAGGATCCCGTCTCTTCCCAGGAACTGCTGCAGGTCCGCTGCATCAAGCACGGCACCCCCGACATCGGCGGGAGTTGCCGGGACACAGGACGGGAGCATGTACCGGATATCGATCGCCGCGTTCTGCCGTGCAGCCAGCATGTAGTCTATGCCGTCCCTGCCGGCAACGTTGGCAATCTCGTGGGGGTCCGCGATGACGGTCGTTGTCCCGTGCAGGGCAACCAGCCGGGCGTATTCAGGCGGCGTGAGCAGCGAGCTCTCGATATGGACGTGGGCATCGATCAGGCCCGGGACGATGTACTGCCCTGAACAGTCCCGTGTTTTTATCCCTTCGTAATCCCCAATCCCGAGGATGAGTCCGTTTTTTATCGCAAGTGAACCCTTATCCCACGAAGCTGTAAACGGGTTGAAGAGACTGGCATCTTCCAGAACCAGATCCGCAGGTCTCACGCCCATGGCAGCAGCGATCATTGCTTCTGAGAATGTTTCCAAAGCAATCACACCGTAATATCGCGGATCACCGCTGTCTTGCGGTCGCCGTCTTTGAGAATATAGATATATAATTTGTAATTACCGGGTGAAAGATCCACCGGTACGGCTATGGCATTATCGCCTTTCAGGAGAGATGCGGGTGCACTGACCACACTATACTTTTCCTGCGTCAGGTTTGCAACCCGGTAGATAGTCACCTGAACGTGGACATCCACCGGCTCGCCCGTGTTGCTGATGTTCATACGAACCGACCGGTTGTCATACCCTGCATCGCCGATCGCGGTCGAGACGCATCCGGCAGAGAGTGTCATCATCATGACCAGAACGGCAACGACAAGTATGGCGGATGAGTTACCTGACATTAACCAGATGTATCACGTGCTATCATAAAAATCCTGTCTGATATCCGGCCGGGTTGAGGTGCGTCCGCTCTTGTATGAACGCGGAAAAATCCGGTCCAAAAAACAACCATCACCCGTACGGGGCCCGGCTCTCTTCAATTGTTGTTTAAATATGGAAAATCAAGAGATCACGATTAGATATTTAAAAAAAATGCCCAATTGACAACCAAAAAAAAAACATACCTTATTATAGCATCGTTTATTAAAATCTCCACAGGTGATATCATACCCGTCATTACTTTTTCCCATCACAAGGGTGGCACTGGCAAGACCACTTCCTGTCTTAACATTGCCGGCTTTTTAGTCAGGGCTGGGAAAAAGGTTCTTGTTGTTGATTGCGATCCGCAGGCAAACGCTACCGCTGGCCTGGGATTCAGTTCCCAGACAACCGGCCGGAATATGTACGATATATTCCTGAGCGGGTTCGAGGAGTTTCCCGAAACGAAAATGTCGGATATTATCCGAAACACTCCTTCGGGAATCGATCTCGCCCCCTCCCACCTGGATCTTGTCGGTGCCGATCCGTGCCTTTACCGCATGGAAGGGCGTGCGGGCATTCTCAGGGTAGCGCTTGATTCTGTAAAGGATCGGTATGACTTCATCTTAGTGGACACACCCCCGAGTATGGGCCAGCTGGTGATCAATGGTCTCTTTGCGTCCGACCGCGTCATCGTGACCCTTGATTCCGGGACATTTGCCCTTGACGGGGTGTCGACACTCTCGACAATTTTTGGGGATATGAAAGAGGATCTTGGCAGGGAAATCCGACCGGATATTGCCATTGTCACCCGGTGGGGTGAAGGGACAAAACCTGCCGCATCCCAAAATGAGAAGAGCGAGGCAAAAGATATCTTCACACGCTTAAGGGATCTCTTTTACAAAAAACCTGAGCCGACACCGGAAGAGATCAAGGTGGCGGATGAACTGAACGCTGAACATGAGCGGCTGCTTTCGATGCTTGTCGAGATCAAGAGGCTGTTCAAGACAGTGTATACCGTGCCGTACT
The DNA here is from genome assembly GCA_041663625.1 of Methanoregula sp. Taxonomy (GTDB): domain Archaea; phylum Halobacteriota; class Methanomicrobia; order Methanomicrobiales; family Methanospirillaceae; genus Methanoregula. The sequence goes on along the minus strand of JBAYMI010000033.1, from coordinate 8,196 downwards.
CCCCCCTCATTTATGAAGCGCAGAAGCGGGGACTTCCCATATCTCATTTTGCACCGGAGAGCAATGCCGGCATGGCGTACAAGACCATAGCAGAAGAAGTGATACAATGGAATTGAATGAATTAGAGGCAATTCTTGCGCGAGCGAATAATGGTGACTTCTCAAAGAAAATTGATGAACGGAGTGTTGAACCCGGATTACGATCCATTGCACAGCAGATCAACCGTGCAATTGACAATCTCTCGGATGCGGCGGATACCAAACGCAAATCCGATGTGATGATCCGGGACAACCCCCTGGCAATCGCGGTACTCCGGAAGGACAAGAGCCGGATCTCCATCAATAAGCAGTACGAGATCGCGTGGCGGGGGACCCATGACGAGCTGATGAAGAAGAAGCTCTATGACTTCGACATCAAGGTCTTATCCGGCGAACATTTCTATGCCTGTTTCGAGACAAAGAAACTTGCCGTCACCGAAGCAATGGTCAATTTCCCGGATGGCGTAAAGAAATATCTCACGCTCTATGCGATCCCGATCCTCGATGATGCAGGCGAGATTGACGGGGCGTTCTATGTCTGGGTGGACTACACCGACCTCCACGAGAAGATGGATGCGGTCAAACAGATCCAGCACCGGGTTGACGGAATGATCCGGGATAACCCGCTCGCGATTGCGGTCCTGCGTAAGGACAAGAGCCGGATCTCCATCAACAAGCAATACGAGACAGCCTGGCGGGGAACCCATGAAGAACTGATGGCGAAGAAACTCTATGACTTCGACATCAAGGTCTTATCCGGCGAGCATTTCTATGCCTGTTTCGAGACCAAGAAACTTGCCGTCACCGAAGCAATGGTCAAGTTCCCGGATGGCGTAAAGAAATATCTCACGCTCTATGCGATTCCTATCCTCGATGATGCAGGCGAGATTGACGGGGCGTTCTATGTCTGGGTGGACTACACCGACCTCCACGAGAAGATGGATGCGGTTAAGAAGATGGAATACCGGAACGACCGGATGATCCAGGAGAACCCGCTCGCGATTGCGGTCCTGCGTAAGGACAAGAGCCGGATCTCCATCAACAAACAGTACGAGATCGCGTGGCGGGGAACCCATGAAGAACTGATGAAGAAGAAACTCTATGACTTCGACATCACGGTCCTTTCGGGAGAAGATTTCTATGCCTGCTTTACGACAAAACGACTTGCCGTAACGGAAGCGCTGGTCAAGTTCCCGGATGGCGTAAAGAAATATCTCACGCTCAATGCGATCCCGATCCTCGACGAGGCCGGCGAGATCGACGGGGCATTCTATGTCTGGGTGGATTATACCGATGCACACCAGAAGATGGACGAGATCCAGCAGCTGATGGACAGTTCCAAGAAACAATCTGAGATCCTGTCCATGAGTACCACAGAGCTTGGCAAATCAGTGAATTCCATGGCACAGGGCGATCTCCGGATACGTGCAGAGATTCTCGAGGGCGATCCGCTGGCGGCGCTCAAGACCGATTTCAATAAAGCCGTTGACTCTATCCGGACGGTAATCACCGAACTGGAAAAGGCCGTTATCCAGATGGAAGCCACGATGAAGGATACGAGCCGGAGTACTGCCGAGATCACCAAGTCTACGGAACAGGTGGCAATCCAGACCCAGAAGTCCGTTGAAGGATCCAAGAAACAGCTCGACGGGATTGAAAAAGTCGGCAAGGAAGTATCGGATCTCTCGGCATCGATTGAAGAGATTGCGAGCACATCGCATACCCTGATGGAGCATGCCCAGAAAGCGGCGACAGAAGGGAATCGTGCTGCTGATCTCGGGAAGACTGCCACTACGAAGATGAAGATGGTGGAACAGATCTCCGGGGAGAGCGTCACGGAGATCAATGCCCTGAACGACCGGATGAAGGAGATCTCCAATATCGTCAAGATGATCGCAGATATCTCCAGCCAGACCAACCTGCTTGCGCTCAACGCGGCCATCGAAGCGGCCCGGGCCGGCGAGCACGGGCGCGGATTTGCGGTGGTTGCCGGTGAAGTGCGCAACCTTGCCGGTGAATCCAAGAGCGCAACCAACCAGATAGGCGAGCTCATCGGGTCCATCCAGGACAACAGCAACAAGACCGCTACCGCCATCAAGAGCTCATACAACGAGATCCAGTCCGGTATCGAGAGCGTAAACAAGACTATCGACGCACTCAACCAGATCACCACCGAATCAAATGTGGTTGCCCAGGGTGTGATCGAGATCACCAAGGCTACCGAAGAACAGGCTGATGCCACCACCCGGGTCATGGAGGGCATGGATACCACCCGCACGATCACCCGCGAGAACCAGGAGCGGATGGAAGACATGGCAGCACTTGCCGAGGAGACCAGCGCCTCCACGGAAGAGATTGCCGGTGCATCAACCGAACTTACTGCCATGGCCGAAAGACTAAAGAAGTTAATGGGACAGTTCAAGTTGAGGTGAATCGTGGCAAAAACTGTGGATATTGTGGAATTCGAACTGGGCGGCGAGCGGTATGCCCTTGACATCCAGCTGGCGCGGGAGATCGTGGAGATGATCCCGATCACCCCGATTCCCCGCGCACCTGCCTATATCTCCGGGGTTATCAACCTCCGTGGTGAGATCACCAATATCATGAACCTCAACACGCTTCTTGGTCTTCCCGGCCAGGAAATCCGCAGCAACCAGAAGATCATTGTCCTTGTTCCGGAAGCTGCCGGGGGGAGCAATATCGGTATCATTGTCGATGACGTGAGCAGTGTCATCCAGGTCTCCGAGGCTGACGTAGATAAGATCGGCCAGGGTTTCTCAACGGAATTTTCATCGTTTGTCAAAGGGATCATCAAGATGAAAGCCGAGGACCAGGATGAAACCAAAAAGAACCTTATCATCTGGATTGATATGGAGAAAGTCATTAAAGATCTCGTGGAGAAATAATTCAGTAAGCAGAGGTATTGTCTTGAGGGACAAAGGTATCAGAGATGGTTTTTTGCGATACGCAGAGGTGGCATTGATTTGACAGAACGACCAGGAAGAAAAGCCCTTTTCAGTGGAGCGGTAACACCGGCACCTGCACCTGAACCATCAGGCTCCACAGAAGAGATTGCTGCCCATGTCCGCCAGCTGAATGAGGAGATTGCCTCACGTCTCTCATCGGCCGTGGCCGGGAGAGAGGTAACTCCCCTGGATGCGGTGAAGTTCGGAACGGAATATTCCACGCTTATCAGCGCGGTGAATGCAGCCTTTGAAAAACTGAGCGCAGACCGGATCCCCCCGGCTCCCCAGCCAGCTTTCGTCCCCCTGCCCCTGGTAATGCCACGACCTGAGGCACCGGCGCCGTCTTTCCGTGAAGAGACGGCCCGTTATGAAACGATCATCAGCGAACTGAAGAGATCCCTTGAAACGATGGTTGACCGGAACCCGGTCCCGATGCTGGTCACAACACCTTCGTTTGTCATAACCGATGCCAACGATGCCTTTGTGCAGATGAGCGGCCTGAAGAAGGAAGACCTGGCGAATACGAGCCTCGGGAAATTCCGGCTCATCTCCCAGACCGGAGAGGGTGCAAAAGTCGCGCTCACACAAAAACGGCGCTCATTCGGTGAAGTGACCATTGAACTGCCTTCCGGCGTTCACATCCTTGAACAGTACTCTATCCCGATGACTGCCGATGATGGATCGGTATCGGCCCTGCTCTTTGTCTATACTGACGTTACCTCCCAGAGGAAAAAGAATAATGAGATTGAACAGCTCCGGCACCGTTCCGAGATCATTGTCCAGCAGAACCCGATGCCCATCCTCCTGGTGGACACGGCGTTCAATGTGCGGGTTGTCAACGAGGCCTATGTCACGCTGAGCGGGATCAAGCGGACCGACCTCCAAAAGATGAACCTGCATGACTTCAAGATCCTGGAACAGACCGGGGAAGGCTTGAAACGGGTTATCAGTGACCGGCAACGGTCAAAAGGGGATGTGCTGGTGGAGTTCCCGTCCGGCATACGGCGGCTCCAGCAGTATGGTATCCCGATTGAGGATGCCAGCGGAAAGATTTCCAGTATCCTTATTGTGTACAACGATATCACCGATGAGCGCAGAAAACTTGACGAGATCAACTCCCTGGTTGCAAACCAGCAGAAGAGCCAGCAGGATCTCCAGAAGAAGATGGACGAGGTCGCCACCCTCAAACAGCGCTCCGATATCATTGTCAAGCAGAACCCGATGCCCATCATGCTGATGGATACGTCGTTCAAGATCTTCATGGCGAACGAGGCATATACCAATCTCACCGGTCTTTCCATGGACCGGCTCATTGGCATGAATGCCAAGGATTTCCGAATCTCCAGCCAGCGTGGCGAAGGCCTGAAGAAAGTCCTCACTGAGAAGAAGAGGAGTTTCGGCGAGGTCGTCATCCAGTTCCCCTCGGGAGTCCGCACGCTCGAACAATATGGTATCCCGATTCTGGATGCGAAAGGGGATATCTCGAGCCTGTTGTGCGTGTACAACGATGTGACGCAGCAGCGCGAACAGGAAGCAAAGATCAAGGAGATGATGGATGCGGCCAGATCCAATGCCGAGCTGCTGTCCGTCAGTGCCGAGGAGCTGCAGACCGCGCTTGCACAGATTGCAGCCGGCGATCTCACGTACCGCGTCAGTATTGATGAAGCCGATCCCCTGGTAAAACTGAAGATCGATTACAATACTGCGGCTGAATCCATCTTTAACGTCTTAAGGAGCCTTGCCGATGCCGTGGCCCGGCTCGATGTGACGATTAATGATACCATCAAAAGTACGGATGAGATTGCCAAAGCAACGGAGCAGGTTGCAGTCAGCAGCCAGAAGTCTGCCGACAATGCAAAAATGCAGATTGGCAGTATCCATAAGATCTCCAATGATGTCTCTGAGATATCAGCATCTATCGAGCAGATTGCGAGCACATCCCATGACGTCATGACCCATGCGGAGAAGGCTACTCTGGAGGGGGCTGAAGCAGCGGGTATCGGCAAGCTTGCCACCGGCAAGATGCAGAATGTGGAGAAGATCTCCAAGCAGAGTGTGGATGAGATCGTTGCACTCAATGATCAGATGCGCGAGATCTCCAAGATTGTTAATCTTATTGCAGATATTGCAAACCAGACCAACCTGCTTGCCCTCAATGCAGCGATTGAAGCTGCCCGTGCCGGCGAACACGGCCGGGGTTTTGCAGTGGTTGCCGGTGAAGTAAAGAACCTTGCCGGAGAATCCAAGAAGGCAAGCGGCCAGATCGAGACGCTCATCCGCTCCATCCAGGCGCAGAGCGAACAGACGTCAATGTCCATGAAACAGTCGTTCGAGGAGATCAAGAGCGGCATTGAGAGCGTCAACAAGACCGTCGAATCGCTCAACCGGATTGTATCGGAATCCTCCATTGTATCAGCAGGGGTCGGGGAGATCACCAAGGCCACGGAGGACCAGGCAAAAGCAACCAACCAGCTGATGTCGGGCATAGAGTCCTTCAGTTCTCTGACAAACGAGAACCAGCAGCGCATGGAGGACATGGCCGCCCTTGCTGAAGAGACGAGCGCCTCAACCGAGGAGATTGCCAGTGCATCTGCCGAGCTTTCGGCAATGGCCGAACGCTGCAGGATGGAGATGAAAGAGTTCCGCCTTAACTGACGGGACTGCTTTCCTGTAACGGTCGTGACATGCAGGGCCACGGCCAGGTAATAACGGTTTCGCCGGTATATGAGTCTGTAATGCAGGTCAACGAGGAATCTGATGGATGATTTTGATACATTAAAGCAGCATATTGAACAGACGCTGAAGATCCAGTGCAACAATTACAAGGAAGACTATATCAAACGCCGGCTTCTCTCCCGGATGAGGTCAACCAACTCCACAAATTATGGTGAGTATCTCCGGTACCTCAAAGCCAACCAGGGAGAATATGAAGTACTCCGGAACGCTCTTACGATCAATGTCACTGAATTCTTCCGGGACAATGACGTGTACGAGATCCTGAAAAAGGATGTCCTGCCGGATCTCTTCGCAAAGCGCAAGCGTCTCCGGATCTGGTGCGCCGGCTGTTCAACGGGTGAGGAACCGTACTCGATTGCCATGATCCTCCACGACTTCCTGAATCAGGACAAGACGCTTGCCGCCCAGATCTTTGCAACCGATATCGACAAGGTGGTACTGGCAAAAGCACAGGAGGGCGTCTATTCCCAGAAAGCGATGGTGAAACTCTCCGAATCGCAGATCCACCATCACTTCACCAAACTTCCTGACGGCAATTACCAGGTAAAACCGCACCTGAAGGAGCTCATCCGTTTCAGGCCTCATGACCTGATGGGAGGAACACCCATCTCCCGCTGGCTTGATCTGGTTACGTGCCGGAATGTCACCATCTATTTTACCGAACCCCAGAAGGATGAGCTGGCCCGGCTCTTCCACGATGCCCTGGTCACTGACGGGTATTACATCATGGGAAAGACCGAGTATCTCGGGAGACAGGTCGAGAACCTGTTTGTGCCCAGCAATTCTGTACAAAAAATATTTAGGAAAAAAGAATAACCGTATCCCCCAATGGGGGAGATCAGAATCTTTTCTCTTCTCCAGGTATCTCGTCTTCTGGATTCTTTCGCTGTAAATCCCTTGTCAGGCTGCTCAGTAACTCCCTGCGTGCGGTATGCGCTTTGAGCTGGTTGAGGACGGTTACGAAATTTATCCCGACAATGATAAGAACCAGCAGGAGGCTTACCCAGAGCATGATGCCCTGGGAGGAGAGGAACGCTGCCCAGAGCAGGACAACGAAGGAGATGAGGTAAAATACTACCCATGTGCGAAGCCCCGGCAACTCCATACCCATCATTTTTCACGAGTGAGGATAAGAATGTATCCGGGCTTGGGATCCGGGGTTGCCAGGAAGGTTGTGCCCGGCCGGTGAGGGTTGCGCTGTCCTGCAGGATACAGATAGTTATCGTCATGTTTTTTTAGGCACACGGCCAGTATTAACTGTGGAAAAAGGAGATCTGCTCACTCTGGTTGCCGGGGTCATTATGGTCCTCGTGATAGCTATCGTGGCAAACCCGCACTACCTGTCGGGGATCTCTCCTGTTACGGCAACCCCGTCGCTGACACCCGGTGTGACACCGGTTACCCAGGCAACCGTGATTCCGATGGTACAGGCAACCGTCACCGTGGTCACGCCACTACCGGAACCGACCATTGCGCCGCCCTACCGGATTTTTTACAACAGCAGCCCGTTCACCTACCCGAAGTTCCGGATGCCGGATAATATCGGGACCTTCGGTGCCGGCGACCTGCCCCTCCGGGGAAGGGAGATGGTGACGTTTGCCTATATCAATGAGTCCCGGGGGGGCCTGACCCAGAAGTTCCGCGTCCCGTACCCGGTCTGGGTGCTCAACACCACGGTTATTGCGAACCGGACTCCCCAGTACGGGAATTTCCAGATGGTTCTCTGTTATGCAAACAACGGTTCGGTAATCGATGGCGAGGAGATCCTGAACCGGGGATCCATGTACCGGGTTGTTTCAACCTCCGGAGCGGAGGTATACATGATCATAACGACCGCTTATATCGACAGTTACCAGATCAATCTGGAAACCCCAAAAGATTATTACAATATGTACACATCAGGGTAGCCGGGAATCCGGATACGTGATCGGGGGAATTCCCCCCTGTATGCAATCAGAGTTTTTCCACGGTGACCTTCACGCGGTCGCCGGCTTTCAGCTCATGTCCCTTGGGGATGTCGATGTTAAACCAGAGTGCCCCGGGATCATCCTGCGTCGGATCCTGAGACATCAGGCAGTCTTTCTGTTCGTTGATATCTGCAACGAATTCTATCTCGGATTCAAACTCAAGAACTTTCGTCATGATAAAAAGAGATTAGGATTTGTGTTCAGATGGCACGCGACGTGACCATCCAGGTTGTGCTGTTCGAGTAGCTCCACCGGATGATATCCAGTTCCTTGCATATCTCAGAAAGGATTGCCATGTTCGTCCCTACCTCTTTTGGCGAGAGACCAAGGTCTTTTGCAATATACTTCGATTTGAAGTAGTGCTTGCCCATGGTAATGCCGGAGTTGAGATAAGAGACGATTTTGTGCTGGGTCTCGTTGTACGTCTCACGTAATTTTTTGGTTGTTGACATGTTGTGCCTCAGCATTAAAAACTCATATGAATCAACT
>JBAYMI010000032.1:0-12615 GCA_041663625.1 Methanoregula sp. | reverse complement strand
GGGCGAACATCCCATCGGGATCGGGATCGCGGTGACATTGACCTTGATCCCCTTCATCTCCATGCCCTGCCGGACCACGTCATCCGGAGTGGCAGGTGTCCACGTCCCGCCTTCGTACCCGCCAAGGGAGAGGATCGGGAACCCCAGCACCCTCATGCCGTCCACGAGGGCGATCTCCTCGTCGGTCAGGCCGGGGAAGACGATCACGATCGCCTTTGCCCGTTCCGCTGCATAGGTGATAAGGCGGTGCGTGTCGCCGGGCTTCACGCCACCAAACGTCATGGCAACGCGGGCGATGAGGTCAACGAAATGGATGCCGTAGAAAGGTGTCGAACCCAGGGGAATGAGACGGTATTCAAGGCCCAGCCGGACGCCGGCCCTGGACAAGGTGGGAATGACGTTTCCGGCAAGGAACGTAAGCATGTATTTTTCCTGGAGTTCCCGGCAGATGGCTGCTGCCGTTCCCCCGCTCGCGGGGGTACCGACAACCAGTGCAAGGCCAAGAATACTCCCATCAACCAGGGAATACCCGAGCTTGCGGATGACCGTGTCACTGATAAATCCGGTATAGGGGGCCGGCTCCTTACCCGATACTGCGGCCTGTTCAGCAAGGAGACATTCGGATGCAACGATCGGGTTATTCCCGGTCTTGCCAAACACCTCTGCCGCAGCATTACGGTCATGTACGGCAACACCCGTCAGTGCATAAGATATCGGGAGATGATATGCGGTATCTTCATAGGAAAACGGTCTCTCTATTGCAGAGATCCTCGTTTTTAACTGGTCTTCGCCATGCTTTTTGGCCAACTCAACGTCGGTCATTGTCCATGTCCCTCTTATGAAGAATTTTCCGGTATGATTGATATAGTTTCGTTATAGGGTAACGGAAACCCGTCCGGGGTCTCCCGTAATGCAGAACCATCATAAAGAAAATATATAGGTATACAACGATATTCTTCATAACGAGAGGTAGTACATGGGTAAAATGCAAAATAGCAGAAGAATCTCTTTGATTGTCGTGCTTGTTGCGCTGGTTCTGTGCATACATCCGGTGTTTGCAGCAGAGAGCAAGGTCTCGATTGCCTACCGCGGAGCCGGTGGCAGTTATATCGGTGACACGATCATCTTTGACGGGTACAACCACGCCGGCAACACCACGGTTCTCCGGCTCACCGGGCCTGACCTCCCGGCTGGCGGGATCCCCGTATATGATCTCAATGGGCAGGAAGGAACCGGCAACCCGGTTGTCATGAATGAAGATGGTTCCTGGAGATTTGTCTGGTACACGTCATCCATCAAGGGCGTTGACAAGATGCAGACCGCACGGTACTACATCACAGCCTACGATCTGAATGACCCGACCCAGACTGCAACAACGTCCGTAATGATGAAGAAGCCGGACTTCTTTGTTGTAGCAACCCCGAACCCGCTGGAGACCGGCGAATACCTCCAGCTGGTGGGGACCTCTGAGATGGGAGCAGTCGATATCCGTGTCCAGGTCACTGACGTTGATGGGAAAGTCCTGCATACATACGATACCGCGGCAAGCAAATCCGGGTATTTTACCTATGCGTTCCACGTTGACATGCAGCCCGGTGATTATTATGTCACGGTTTCCAGTCCCTCTATCAAGACAACCTATCGTACCGTTGTTACGGTGAGCCCGCCCCAGACACCTGCAGTGAATGAAACCCCGGTATCTCCGCAGCCATCGGGATTGCCGGGGCAGAATCCGCAGGCGGGTAATTATGGCACGCTGTCAGTGACATCAAACCCCTCCGGCGGGTCGGTCTATGTTGACTCGGTATCCATGGGAATGACCCCTATCACGCTCGCCAATATTCCCCCGGGATCCCATTCAATAGAGATCCACGCCCCCGGCTTCCTCACTTACACGGTGCAGGCAACCGTAAACGCCGGTGAGACAACTTCTGTTTCACCCTCCCTCGTCAGGAACCCGGTTGCCCAGCCCCTCTCGCCTATAACCGTTCTTGCAGGGATGGGAATTGCCGGTATACTCTTTATTTCCCTGTCGGCTCGCCGGAAGAACGAATAATCCCTTTTTTCACATTCTTTTTCATCAGTGTTTCACGGTAGCAGTGTTATATCCGCATCCGCTCCTGCGACCATAATCTGGCGACCATAATCTATAATGACACCGGGGAATAACGCTCTATCCGCAAAACGGTGAACCATGGGAAAATATTCTTTTATCGCACATATGCCGGACGAACCCGGTTCGCTGCACCGGGCTGCCGAGATCATCAAGCTCTATGATGGCAACATCAACCGCATCCAGTTCGACCGCAGGATCGATCCCGGCACGGTATTCTATGAAGTAACGGCAGCGGAAGAATCGTTCCGGAAGATCACGGACGATCTTGCCCGGATTGGTTTTCTCCAGACCTCGCTTGTCACTCTCGACTTCCTGAAGTTTTCCGTATACCTTCCGCACCGCCCGGGAGCGCTCTACGAGTTCCTCGGGTATATTACCGCTGCCGGCGCAAACATCGCGCTTATCGATTTCGATGACAAGGGCAGGCATCCCGACCGGCTGACCGTCAGCCTCAACCTTGATCAGAGCAAGGAGGTCGACCACCTGCTGGATCAGCTCAAGTCCCGGTACCGGCTCGAGATCATCGAATATGACAAGACCGGCCGGCACCTTGACGATACGGTCTTCTATGTCCGGTATGCCCAGGAAGTCCGCGAGCTTATCGGAGAATCCGAGGATACGTTCATCCTCTCGTTCCTTGCCGATACCAACCACATTGCTCAGGAACTCATGGACCGGGGCTGCAATCCTCACCAGGTATTTGACAGTGTGCTTGCGACCGGCAGGACCATGAACGCAACCACCGGGAACAATTTTTACGCAACCGTGCAGCAGTTCGCCATTGCTCCCGGCACAACGCTCTCCTGCTTCCAGCCACCCTGCGGGGGCAGCGTTTTTGTCATCCGGACCCCCGATGACGTCGTGATGATCGATACCGGGTATGGTATCTATCATAACGATTTCATGACGCTCTTCTCCCGGTACGGGATTGCCGATATGAAGAAACTCTCCCGCATCATTGTCACGCACGCGGATGCCGACCACTGCGGTGCATCGGGACACTTCTCTGTTCCGGTACACATGCATACCGGGACCCTTGAGATCATCCGGACCAACAATCGCGGCTGGGGCTCCCGGAGCCAGGAGTCGGTACTCGAAGAGTTCTACACCAAGATGATCAACCTCTTCTCGCGGTTCGCCATCCCGTCGGATATCCGCTGTTTTGACGGTCCGACCGGTAAAACCCGGGGGATCTTCCCGGTCATCGGCACGTTCACCATCGGTGACCTCGAATTCGATGTCCTGGATGGTCTTGGCGGCCACACGTTCGGGCAGGTATTCCTCTATTCAGAAAAGCATGGCCTGATCTTTGCTGCCGACAGCGTCATCAACTTCGCGAGCCTGACAAGGGAGCGGGCCGACTACAGTTCTCTTGCGGCATTCCTCGTCACATCCGTCAACGTAGACAGCGACCGGGCCAAGCAGGAGCGGATCGCGCTGATGGCCCTTGCGGAAGAGGCCGATCGGGCGCTCGCCCCGTCAGGCCGGCGCTGCATCATCTGCGGGGGGCACGGGGCTGTATCTGTTGTGGAGAACGGGAAACTTGCCGTGTATGGCGAGAGGGAAGAGTACCGGGCCACAGGAAAGGAATAATTTTTACTGTTCCGGCCTGCATTTTTCAGCGCGTTTTGCATCAACGGGTGTCGTATCAGTCGTACCGGTAATTCGTGACGATAATTTCCTGGATGCCTTTCCGCCGCTCGCCATTGCAGTTGATGAACCGTTTTGCATCAACGGTCTCTATCGTATAATTTTCGTAGAGGTCCTCGATCTCCGGCACCTTGGAGTTGGAGAGCATGACCTGGACGCCCTTTTTTGTCAGCCGCCGGAATAACTTTGCGAGCCGCTCCTGTTCTTCAAAATGGAAACCGCGGGAATTATAATCAGTGAAACTTGCGGTTTTGGATACTGGCTGGTACGGTGGATCGAAATAAATAAAATCGCCTTTCTTTGCTGTCTTTATCGCAACGGCGAAATCCTCATTGAGAATCTTTACTTTTTCCAGCATTGCGGAAAATTTCAGGATGCTTGTATAGGAGGGGATGGATCGTTTCCGGTACCTCCCGAACGGGACATTGAACTTTCCTTTCCGGTTCACCCGCCAGAGGCCATTGAACCCGTGCTTGTTGAGATAGATGAGGAGGGCAGCCCGCTCAAGGGATTGTGAGGGGTCGCCGATCATTGCATTGAACCGCTCTTTCATCCGCTTGAACGCGACCTCCTCGTTCTGGAACTCCTCGTTTGCCAGGGCTTCCACCAGCATGCCGGGCGTATCCTGCACAACGCGGTACAGGTTGATGAGTTCGCTGTTCAGGTCCGATATGACCGCCTGTTTAAGGCAGCCCTGGTTCTCCAGGTGGACGAGCAGCGCCCCGCCACCAATAAACGGCTCGTAATAGGTGTTCCAGCCGGGCGGAAGGCGCCTGCCCAGTTCCGCGAGCAGCTGCCGTTTTCCGCCGGCCCATTTGATGAACGGCGAGCATTTCACGAGCGGGGATATCACATTCTAATTTTTATAAACATTGCATATAGATCTATCCCCGGCACCGGCTGGAGAAATTCTCATTTACTATGTGGATGCATCTTATCTGGAGAGAACCATGGAGAGCCACAGGGTACAGGAAATGATGCTGTTGATGGCATCGAAGATCCGGGCGATTGCCAATAAAATCTCTGACGATGACGTGGAAAAGTTCCTTGCCGAACTCCTCAAGGCAAAACGGGTATATGTCATCGGCGCGGGGCGCTCGGGTCTTGTTGCCAAGTCATTTGCCATGCGGCTGATGCACCTTGGCATGCATGCCTATGTCGTTGGCGAGACCATTACGCCTGCCCTGAACACGGGCGATGTCATCGTGATCTTCTCCGGTTCGGGCAAGACCAAGACCGTTGCCGATATTGCCGAGACGGCAAAGGATATCGGGGCGCATATCTGCCTCATCACCTCAAATGCGGATTCACGGATCGGCAGGATCTCGGATTGCATTGTCATCATCGAGCACCACCGCGACGAGACCGAGAACGATGCCATGGAATTCGAGATCCGGCAGATGATGGGGGACCACAAGTCGTTTGCCCCGCTCGGCACTCTTTTCGAGACCGCATCCATGATCTTTGGCGATGCGGTCATCTCCCGTCTCATGGAGATCACCAAGACCGATGAGAGTGCGCTTAAGAACCGGCATACGAATATCGAATGAGTGACGTGTTATGACGCTGAAATTTTCAAAACGGGTTGAGGGGATAGAGATCTCCGGCATCCGTAAAATCTTCGAAGCTGCAGGGCCGGGATCCATCAACCTCGGTCTCGGGCAGCCGGACTTCGATACCCCGCAGCATATCAAGGATGCTGCGATCAAGGCGATACAGGAAGGAAAGACCGGATACACCACGAACAACGGCTTGCCGGAACTTCGTGCTGCTATCAGCAGAAAGTTCAAGAACGAGAACGGGATCAAGTATCACCCGGACCAGATGATTGTCACGGCCGGTGCGAGCGAGGCGCTCCACATCGTGATGCAGGCACTCCTGGACCCGGGCGACCGCGTCCTCTGCCCTGACCCGGGCTTTGTCTCCTATGCATCGCTGGCAACCATTGCCGGAGGAACACCGGTCAGCGTGCCGCTCACAAAAACGCTCCACATCGATGTCGAAGCCGCCAAGAACCTGATGGATATGGCTAAGCTCATGGTCATCAACTCGCCCGGCAACCCGACCGGTGCGGTCGAGAGTAAAGAGTCGATCAAGGCCCTTGTTGAATACGCGGCAGACAAGAATGTAACGATCGTTTCAGACGAAGTGTACGAGCACTTCATCTACGGCAAAAAGCATTACAGTGCCGCAGCATTCGGCGACAATGTCATCACCATCAATGCAACGAGCAAGACGTATGCAATGACCGGCTGGCGGCTCGGGTACCTTGCAGCGTCCCCCGAGATTGTCGGGCAGTGCCTCAAGGTACACCAGTACTGCCAGGCCTGCGCAACCTCCATTGCGCAGTACGCTGCCGTTGCCGCCTATGAAGGCGACCAGAGTGCGGTTGGGATGATGCGGGACGAGTACGAAGTCCGGCGCGATCTCATCTGGAGCGGCCTCAAGAACCTGGGCTTCGATTTCCCGAAACCGGAAGGCGCGTTCTATACCTTCGTCCCGATGAAGCCTGACCTGACGCAGAAGATCATCGCGTCCGGTGTTATCGTCGTGCCCGGTTCCGCGTTTGGCGTCAACGCACCGGAATACACACGATTCAGTTATGCCAATTCAAGAGAGAATATCAATACAGCACTTGAACGGATCGGAAAACTCGTGGAGTGATATCATGAAGGAACTGTTAGCAAAATTATCCAATGCCCACGGCGTTTCGGGCAGTGAAGGCAGCGTATTTGCAGTGATCAAGAAGGAGCTCAAGGGCCACGTGGACGAGATCCGCGAGGACACGATGGGTAACCTGATTGCCGTCAAAAAGGGAAACAAGTTCAAGGTCATGCTCGCCGCCCACATGGACGAGATCGGCCTGATGGTCAAGTTCGTTGACGAGAAAGGATTTCTCCGGTTTGTTGCGCTTGGCGGCTGGTACGGCCCCACGCTCTACAACCAGCGTGTGGTTCTCCACTCTACCAAGGGACCGGTTTATGGCGTCATCGGAGGCAAGCCCCCGCACATGATGGATGAAGACGAGCGCAAGCGGGGCGTCAAGATCGATGACATGTTCATCGATGTCGGGGCAACGAACCGGCAGGAAGTGGAAGTGCTGGGTATCGACGTTGGTACCCCTGTCACGATTGACCGTGAATTTGCAGAACTCGGCTATGGCCGCGTGACCGGCAAGGCTTTCGACAACCGTGCCGGTGTCGCGATGCTGATAAAGACTCTCCAGCAGACCGATTCGCCGCTCACGATCTTTGGCGTGTTCACGGTGCAGGAAGAGGTCGGGCTCAAGGGAGCACGGACGAGTGCCTATGCACTTGACCCGGACTGCGCGATTGCAACTGATGTGACGATCCCCGGCGACCACCCGGGTATCGAGATGAAAGACGCGCCCGTGGAGATGGGCAAGGGCCCGGTTATCACCATTGTTGACAGCAGCGGGCGCGGTCTCATCGCGAACCGGAAAGTCGTGAGCTGGCTCAAGGCTGCGGCGGATGCAGACAGCATTCCCGTGCAGCTTGAAGTGGGCAGCGGCGGCACCACGGATGCAACCTCTATCCACCTGACCAAAGGTGGTATCCCGAGCACCACGCTCAGCATCCCGTCCCGGTACATCCACTCACCGGTCGAGGTCATTGACATGAAAGATGTCGAGGCCGGTGTCCAGCTGCTGGTCGCGGCGCTGAAGAAGAAGCCGGCATTGTAATCGTTTTACTAATTTTTTTACCGGGACTTTCCGGATTTTTTTTCGAAATTCTGTACAGATTTTTTGTAAATTTTTTTCAGTTATGAAAATTTTTTTAGAAAATTCCGGGACGCTGAATTTTTTTTGAAATTTTTCGTCCGGATATCACTTTGATACTGTCGGGAGGGCATCCTGGAACCCCCTCCGTCGGTGAACACTTCCGCTATGGGGATGCCTCCATCCGGGCATTTTACGGGCTCTGATTACCCTCTTTTCCCGGTCCGGAGGCCAAAAGTGGGGGAAAAACCTGCGGAATTCGCACATTTTTTGCCTGTTTTACGTCGGAGAAATGACCAGTCTATTTAGCCGCGTCCGGTTGGCAGATCGGGTGCCCGGATGAGGTTTGGGACGTTTTGAGGGGGGATCTGATGGCCGGAGGGGCACTATGACCCTGCAAACGGGGGGTGAGGTTTTACGTCGTAGGATTGCAGGTTTTTGGGGGAAATGTGATGACTAATGGTGGGGTAACTTGTACCCCGTGCCATGCCAAAAAAATTTCAGCCAATGACCGGTTGATCCGGAATTTTTTTTCATTGAGATTGCGATGGAAATTTTTATTAAAGTCTGATGAAAAAAAATGTATCGTTTAATTGATCCTGATCTCAATCGCGCTGGAAAATTTTTGGCTGGCAAAAATATTTGTGATGCCTGACGCGCAAAAGGTCTATCGACTTTTGCGCTATGCATTTACCGGTATACTCGCTGCGATCGAGTCCCTTGCCCAGCGAGGCCCCGACGAGGCGGCCGAGCGACCCCCAAAGGGGGTGGGCTGGCTCGCATAATGGAGAGAGCATGAAAACTGCTGGCGGTATTTTTTCGAGTTCCATTATCCACCAAAGATTCCAGTTAAGTAAAATTGAGGATCTTTTTGCGTATTTTTTTTATGATATCAAAATGTTTTTCGATATTATTTCAGTCAGTACAAAATGACTATCTTCACATTCATATATGAAAGAAATGTTATTAACTGTAATGAAAGCCCTCATTCGCCCAGATAGAAGCGAACAAATCTGCGACCGGTGGGTAACGCGTGAAAGCCATGTAAATAAACAGAGAAACCTGATAATGGATTCTTTCAGATATTTTATTCTCGAAATGCTCATCACGCACAGACGAAACATAGATCAAGCCCGCGCACGCAGGAAAAAGCAATCAATTTTTAATTAAAACAGACTGTGCGGCAAACGGAAGGCATTTAACCCGCCGTAATGACGCCTCGGCCGGGATTCGAACCCGGGTCAAAAGCTCCGGAGGCTTCTAGGATGTCCACTACCCTACCGAGGCAATGCGTTACCATGCTCTTTGCGCAACCCTCGTTCCTGCACGCGTAATCCTTTTGCATGAAACAGATGCACTTACGACGAGAGAAACAGCACTGGTGTGCGATGATTCACGGTTCCATATTAACAAGACCTCATTGGGTATTAAAGCTCTCGGAAGGGCTGAAGAAAGAGATTGAAATTCATTTCCAGATGGAGATCCGGATTATCAGTATTCTTTATGGATTCTGATGGGGATTAAAAGACTATTCTAAATATTATATCAGAAAAGGTGTAATATAGTAAAAATTCCATTAAGATGAACTGGTTCCCGGATGCTATGACCATACTCCCGTGTATTCGAAAAACCGGATGGATTCTTATCATTCTCACCATCTTTCTTACGTATCCGGTCTGGGCAGCATACAGTTCAAATCCGGCGATTGTTATTGTCAAAGATACACGGACCGGGGAAACCCTGGATGGCGCTCAGGTATATCTTGATGGTAAATACTGTGGTGCTACTTCTTCCGGTGCCGGGGGTGGGAGGCTGGAGATGCCGGATGTGCGTCCGGGGACACACACTGTCCGGGTAACCCGTGCCGGTTTTAAGGAAGTGACAAAGATGTTTGTGTATCCGGATGAGACCTCCGTTGAGGTCATGATTACAAAGGGTGCGCTCGTCTCCCTGAATCCTGAGGGTCCCACACCCAATGCAATTTCTATTGTTTTTTATCCCTCATCAACTTCATATAACTGTACCGATCACGTCAAAATGTCCACTTCCCTGTATATGGCGAATGAGACCCGGTTCCGGCAGGATGTCATGAAGGTTATATGCCAGACATACCTGAACCTGGACCAGGTCACCTCCCCATCCGATTCTCTTCCTGCCAATTATGGCGAGCGGTTTAATTTCTATTATTATTATGATCCATCCGCACCAGCCGATGCATTCTCCGGCTGTGCCGGAACCGTTCCGGAGCGTTACTGGAACGAAGTCCCGTTCAGTGATGTTACGGTTATCCTGTACCCGGCGTATTATGGGATGTATGCGAATGCATCCTGTCAGCCAACCGGCTGTTCACAGGATTTTGGGCCGGGCCATACCCTGATGAAGGTTCCCGCGGACAAACCGGTCCTGTTCAATCATGAATCCGGCCACGCGTTATTCGGGCTCAGCGATACCTATTGCGGCGACACTTACTATTTTGAGAATGATCCTTATCCGAATGTCTGGGCATCGCTGGAAGCCTGCCAGGAGGACGCACGATCCAATCACCGTGATCCGCTCCAGTGCCGCCAGATCCAGAAAAAAAGTTATCTCTCTTCATCGTGTATGAAGAACTACTGGCAATGGGATCCTGTGCCGGATATTATGGCAAACGGGTATAGCGGAAGGTTCGGGAACGCAGCAACCGGAAGGATTGACTACGTGCTGTCATTGGCAGGAGCCGGGTCATCATGAGATGGATTGCGGTCTTCAGTCTGGCAATTGTTCTTGCGTTTCTCCTGTGTATGCCCGTGGCCGGCTCAGAATCCCCTCCCGATTATCAGAAAAATCTGCAGATCCACCTGAAGTACCAGGGCAGCGGATATTCTGTCACGGGGATGGAAGTCCGGTACGGCAGTGCCCCCAACCTTGATCTTAAAAACGGAATGCTTACGGGGGCAATCCTGGATACAAAGGGGAACAACCTGAAATCATTCTCGCTCCGGCAGCCGGGAATTGCTTACGGGGATATCATCGGAACTGATGTCTGGGAGGATCCCATCGGGTATACAGAGACCTCTGCTGCCGGGGATATGCTCATCACGGTTCCGTTCCTGCCGGATATGCAAAAATTCAGTCTGTCGGATTCACGAGATGGATCCCTCCTGGTCCTGGCTGACCTTGAGCAGCCCGTTGCGGAGTTCTGTGCGGTCTATCCCGGGGATCCGGATTGTGTCGTGCGCACCCCCCAGACAAGATCCGTGTTACCTGATTCGGCGACCTATCCTGTACTGGCTATGCTCCTCGCCCTGTCCGTGATTATTGCAGCTGCTATAGTGATCCTGACTGTCCGTCACCGGGCAAAAGAACCGGGACCTGAAAAACAGGTTGTTCTTATTGTTGATGATGATCCTGATATCGTTGATACGGTCCACGATCTTCTTGAGATTGAGGGCTATGCCACGCTCAGGGCAACAGGGGGCAGGGAATGTCTCGATCTCCTGAAAAAACAGGTTCCCGATCTGATACTCCTGGATGTTGGCATGAAGCCCATGGATGGATGGCAGACCCTGGGACAGATAAAGAAAGATCCTGCATGGAAATCCATTCCGGTCCTGATGCTCACCGGCCGGAAACTTACCACGGATGCGGCAAAACAGTATCATATCTGTATTGATGACTATCTCATGAAACCCTTCAACCCTGAGGATCTCTATACTGCGATAAACAATATTCTTGAGAGGAAACACCAGTTGAAAGAGGATCTTGCACTGGTCAGGCAGGCCGGTGTCGACAAGGAAAAATTCTGTGAGCTGGCTGTCCTTTCCCGGCGCATATCAATCGATAAGAAGATCCTTGGTATTCTGGATATGCCTCATACGGTACCCTCCCAGACGGATCTGGATACTCTCGATGATATGCTGGTTGTCGATTATATCCATGTCAAGACCCGGGATTATGAGAAACGTGCCGAACAATTGCGTCAGGAGATCAACACCGCATTCAAATCGAAAGGTTTTCCGGAGCTCAGCTGGTAACCAGCATAACCGGATGATTTCTCATAATGAGATAGGATCCCCCCGCTCTTTTTCCCGCCTTGTATTCCCGGCAACCCGATTTTATTACCCGGGTTCCCAGGATAAATAGTTATCAGGATAACCAGGGAAGCATTTTATTTGCTTCACAGGGAACGTCCCGGTGATCGCCACCGGTTCTGGAAGGATGTATTTGAAAAAAACCAGGTGTTGTGATTCACCCTTTTTTCATGTGATACTGGTGCCAGATCTTGCATGCTCCTTCATGGCTGACCATGCACGGTCCAACGGGAGTCCGGGGCGTGCAGATCTTGCCGAATAACTTGCAGTCAGAGGGCTGCGCAATACCCCGCAGTACCTTGTCGCAGATACAGGCAGAGTGTTTGGTGATATGCTTGAACACGATGTCGAATTTCTTTTGCGCATCGTACTGCTCGAACTCTTTCCTGAGCCGGAGCCCGGAGCCGGGGATAACCGGGAACCCGCGCCACTCGACATCCGCGGTTTCAAAGACTTCGTACATCAGCCTCTTGGCCTTGACATTCCCTTCGCGGGTAACGACCCGGGGATACGCATTATCCACCCGGTGCGTTCCTTCATTCACCTGCCTTACAAGCATGAGGAGGCCGAGCAGGATATCCTCTGCTTCGAAACCGGCAACGACCTGGGGGACCGTGAACTGTTCGTATTCCTCGTATCCCATGATAGCGCAGACATGGCCGGGGAGCATGAAACCATGCAGTTTTGCTTCCCCCTGGCTGAGTAACCACTGCATTGCGGGCGGAACGATCCGGTGGCAGGAAAGGATGGAGAAATTTTCCGGGGGATTTGTCAGGAGGGTGGCGGCAACGGTCGGGGCCGTGGTCTCGAAGCCGACCGAGATAAAAACAACTTCCTTATCGGTCTTTTGTGCTATCTCGACCGCCTTGTGGACTCCCTGAACGACACGGATATCCCCCCCGCAGGATTCCATCGATCCCTTTGATCCGGGAACCCGGAGCAGGTCGCCATAGGTCGCGATGATACAATCTCTCTCAACAAGGTCAAGGGCCGCGTCAATCTCACCCTGGGGGGTGATGCAGACCGGGCAGCCGGGGCCC
>JBAYMI010000031.1:0-12818 GCA_041663625.1 Methanoregula sp. | reverse complement strand
TAGTTGATCTCGCGATGCAGGGCACGTTCACTTTCATGTACGAGCGGGATCAGGAGGGATTCATCCAGGCTGCCGATGATGAACAGGTCGATATCGCTTTTTGCCCCGGCAGTTCCGCTGGCAAACGATCCGTAGATGAACATGCACTGGATCTCAACCAGCGCTGCAAGATTCTCTTTGAGGTGCCGGGCTACGCCTTCTGTTTTGAGAACGATCTTCTGCAATTCATCGTAGAGGAAGAAGTCGCGGTTGACCGTATAGTACTGCTGGACACCTTTTTTCTGTCCGGTGATGAGCCCGAACGATTCGAGATTGGCAAGTTCCCGGCGCACGGAGTTCATGTTCTCGTCCATCATCCGCACGATCTCGCGGACATAGAATTCGCTCTCCGGGTTGAGCAGGAAGAGGGTGAGGAGTTTCACCCGGGTCCGGGAGGGGATGAGCGCTTCGAGCATGAATACATAATGTATTCTCTTGGATAAAAAATGTATTCAGTGTTGGGGGGAGGGGGTTCTTATCAGATGCAATGCCCTACGCGCAAAACGCCTCGTAGGGTTTTGAATTTTCCTAAATATTTACGATGGCTCCTTGTATCAGCTGGGTGGGTGAAGCATCATTTTTGACTGAGAAATTTTTCAAAAATTTTCAGTTTGTGAGTCAACTCCACTCAATCCCCCCACCCCCTCAGTAAAAAAATTGGCGACGGGAGGGGTGGTCCCTTAGCAAAACCGTTTGGCGGACTCACCCCTTCAGAAAAAAATTCCATTGGGCCCGCGACCAATCCGGAATTTTTTTGATGCCATGACCAGAATTCCCAACAAGCGTCTCCGGAAAAATTTCCAAAAATTTTCAGCATGCGAGCCAACTCCCCCAATCCCCCTCCTCCGAACTGCCGCCACAGGCAGGTAGTTCTTCTGGCGGGGGATTCCGTGGCAATACCTCTCCTTCGAAGAACTTACCCCCGGGGAGATGGAAGTCCGGCAGGAAGATCGATATCTTAAATCAGGCTTCTTTTGACAAACGGGGGGTATTCTGGTCTTTTAAGTGTTGGGCAGATCTTCCCGGGATCCCGGGTATTATGGGAATTCGGGTAAAAACCAGAATTTAGGGTCCGGAAAGCGATGCTTATTCGGGGTTTTCACGTCGGACCAGAAAATTTCGCTAATAGAACCCTTTTACTTCGATCGGAGGGTCTTTTGTATGGTACCGTAAGTGCCCGAAAAGGAAAGGCGATCTTCCGGATCAGCTAATCCCACCCCACCCCGAGACCTCTCACGAGGCACGGTGGGGCAATGCGGTTTTTTCGAAAAGCGGTTTCGTCCCTGATCCGCCGCGGGGGCGCCCCGTCGGGGGCGGCGGCGTTCATCGCAACCGGGGGAATGGGGGCATCAGCCCTCATCATGAGTCTTTGAAATTTTTTTGCAGGAATTTCATCCGTACATCGTTACTGATACTTCTTCTGAACGTTTCCAAAAAATTTCCAGCATACGAGCCGACGCCCCCCAATCCCCCCCCTCTGAACTGCCTTCACGGGCAGGCAGTTCTCCAGGCGGGGGATTCCGTGCCAATGCATCTCCGTCGGAGAACCTACCATAAGGGAGATGAGAGTCCGGCAGGAATATCGATATCTCAAATCTGGTCCCTTTTGTCAAACAGGGGTCATTTTGGATGTTTTGCTTACTGCACCATCTTGCGGCCGACCAGGGCCTTGTGGGAATTCGGGCAAAAACCAGAATTTAGGGTCCGGAAAGCGATGCTTATTCGAGGTTTTCACGTCGGACCAGAAAATTTCCCTAATAGAACCCTTTTAATTCGATCGGAGGGTCTTTTGCACGGTACTGTAAGGGCCCGGAAAGGAAAGGCGATCTTACGGATCATCTGATCGCCGCGTGCTAAATTCCACTTTAAACTTTAAGTAAATAACAAAGTAAATAACACCCACCCACCAACCATCATACACAGGAGAGACCAATAAAATGCAGAACGACACCCTCTCCATCTTAGCTGAAGCTGACAGACTCAACGCGAAAGTCTTCTCGCTCGTCCGGCTGAAACTGCTCGCGAGCCTTGCCGCTCTCGGACCCGATGGGGCTACTTACCGTGAACTCAAAGCGGCGCTCAACATCAATGATGGCGTGCTGTTCGCCAACCTCAATGTCTTGAAAGATATGGGCTACCTCACATCGGAAAAAATAACCTCGGAAGGAAAAGAACTCGAACTCTATACCATCACGACCGAAGGACAGGATGAGTGGAAGAGAACACGGACCTGGCTGTGCAGGTTCCTTCACTGCGGAGTATGAATCATGGATAGACGGAAAAAAGTGATTGCATTCTTTAAGGTACTCGGTTTCAATTTCGATATCTCGAAATTTGACGACCGGCTTATCGCCCAGAAACTCGTCTGCCTGCTGGAGTTCAGGGGCATCGATCTCGGGTACTCGTGCAGCCTGTACGTCCGGGGCCCCTATTCCCCGGACCTGACGCAGGACCTGTTCGCGTTCACCCGGGAATTCGAGGAGATGGAGACCGGTGCACGGCTCACTGCCGAGGAGAAAGAGGCAGCTGATGACCTCGGCAGGATCTTCGGCCTCAAACCGGTCACGCTCGAAGTCGGGGCAACGTACGGGTACTATACCGTGCGGCAGAAAAGCGATCCACTCGAAGCTTCAAGGCAAGTCCGGCGGCTGAAACCTTTCTACTCAGAGGCCCAGGTCGCGCTCGGGATATCGAAAGCAAAAGAGTATCTCTTCAGGCCCACCCGGAAGGATCTTGAAGACCTCAAAAAGGAGACCGCAATCTGGCAGAGGGCTTCGCTGAAATCGCTGGAGAACTGATCTATGAAGAACGGCGATATCTGGCTCGTGGATCTCTCTGATGCAAAAGGGCACGAGCAGCAGGGCGTCCGTCCGGCAATTATCATGGGCGGTGCGAACGGTCTTTTTGTGATAGTCCCGCTCACGAGCAACATAGGCAGCGCCCGGTTCTCGCACACGTACATCCTCTCCCCGGCACCGCACAACGGGCTCGACACGGACAGTGTGGTGCTGGCATTCCAGATCGTTGCCCTGGACCGTGACAGGTTCCGGCACCGTATCGGATCCGTTGGCGAGCAACACCGGCTCGCGATCTCGGCCCTTATCCGGGACCTGCTGGATCTGGAATAACCGGAATTTACCGGCACCGATCTTCCTTACCCAAATCTCTTGGCGGCCGGAGCCTGATCGTGCTTGTTGTCATCCTGTCAACAGGATCATCGGACTGCCGTGATTATCCCAATGTCCGATAAGAGTATCGCAGGTCAGGATCCCGTTCTGTTCGTCCCTGACCTGGATTGGAGTACCGCCATCCAGACACTGAAGGCGACCTTATCCGTGGTTCCGACGTACCACGGTCCTTCAAAACCCAGAAAGTCATTGGGGTCTACAAAAAAATTTCCTGAATCGTGAATGATTCGTTGTGCATCGGGTGTGGAATTTTCCGCATCCCGGCCATTTTTATACCATGAGATAACCTGCCCGGAAGAAACCCCGGCACTCACGTTCAGGCAACTTTCACCAAGGAATATATCCCCGCCGGCCGGGACAGAGAATCGATTACTATCGCAGGATAGTGTCTGGATCGGAGGGACTGTGGTGACCGGGGGATTACGGTAACCGGAGGAACCCGGTTCCGCATCACTCCCCCCGCACTCCGCAGCCTCCTCGGCCCTGCCTGCGTCGTTAAGCGTAATACACTTCACGTGCCAGATTCCCGCATCCCCGGGACTTATCAGAAGCGCCTGGTCATAGTTCCGGACAGCCTCATCGTAACGTTTCAGATTATGAAGGGCAACCCCTTTTGCCACCCATGCCTCGGAAAAATTCGTATCGATTGCAAGGGCAGCGTCGAAAAATTCAAGCGATTCATTGTAACGGGCATACTGCGTCGAGTACGTCAGTCCTTTGATGAACAGCTCTTTTGCTTCGGGAGACGGTGTCGAGATCCCGTCGCTGCGGAACGAGATTACCAGTCCCGATCCGCCATACGGTATCGGCGGTTCGCCCGGGGCTGCGGGGGGTGGAATGGTCACCGGGGGAGTTGTGTCCCGGGAAACGCATCCGGCCATCAGGAGAAAAACGATAAGGATGCCGGCAAAAAAGATCTGTCTCATAAGGGATTATCAGGATTTTTGGAACATTATATCTTACGAAATAATTTTTCTGGTTTCATGGAGCGGGCCGATGGTGTGATCTGTTGCCCTGAACCCGCCATTATTGTCCCGTCCCGGGGATTATCCGGACGGTTACCGGGGAATAATCGCCACCCCCGGTGGGCGTCTTCAGCTGGACACTGTAACAATAATCCCCGGGCTGGGCTGAAGGATCAACGGATAATGACAGCGTGGCGATATAATTCGCAAAACTCCTGGCCGTGAGCTGGTCCGGCTTCACGCCTTTGCGGATTCCTGCCGGCTTTGGGGTAAACGACCCGGGCAAAAACAATGGATACTGCGACAATCCCGGTAACGGGTGAATACCCGGTACCTGTTCGAAACGCTTATACCCCATTCGTAAGGTTGATACCCCGGACCGGCAATAACCACGCAGGGACGATTGCCATGAAACGGAAGATCATCAGCATCGATGAAACAAAATGCACGGGCTGCGGCCAGTGCATCCCGGACTGCCCGGAGGGAGCTCTCCAGCTGATCGACGGGAAGGCCCGGCTTGTCAGCGACCTCTTCTGCGATGGTCTTGGTGCATGTATCGGCACCTGCCCGGAGGGAGCAATCAGGGTTATCGAGCGGGAGGCTGCGCCGTACGATGAGAAGACCGTCATGGAAACCATTGTGAAGCAGGGCGCACCGGTCATCAAAGCACATCTTGAACATCTTGGCGGGCATGGCCAGATCGCGTTTTATAATGAAGCGATCGAGTTTCTTATCGAGAACGGTCTTCCTGTCCCGAACCATAAGCCGCCGGAGAGACAAAAACCTGTACCGTTCGGCACACGATCGGCCCGAAAATCCCCGGCACCTGCCTGTCATGCCGGACCGCATGAATCCAATCCGTTTGCCGGATGCCCAGGCTCAGCGGCCCGGAGCATCCCGCGGGAGGGACCCCCCGGGGATCCTCGCCAGCCTTCCGGCACCGGCCCGTCCGAGCTCCGGCAGTGGCCGGTCCAGCTTGCGCTCCTGAATCCTGCGGCCCCGTACTTTGACAATGCCGACCTGCTCATCTCCGCGGACTGTGTACCGTTCGCGTATCCCGGGTTTCATGCAGAGTACCTCAAAGGCCGGATCCTGATCATCTTCTGCCCGAAACTCGATGCGGATATTGACGGGTACATCGAAAAACTCGCTGTCATCTTCACGCAGCATACCATCAGATCGATAACTATCCTTCGCATGGAAGTCCCCTGTTGCGGCGGTGTGCGGCACGTTGTGGAGAAGGCGCTCGAAAAAGCCGGGGTTACAATTCAGCTTGACGAAAAGATCGTGACCATCGAAGGAACGATAAAAGCATAACCTTGAGGTTCTTGGGGAACAGGAGCCAGGGCATATGGCTGGTCCGGATAGATTCCCGGTCTGCCCGGGAAAAAAAGGGATCGGGAAAATGATCACGCCGCGGTTAATTTCATTCGTACGGCTGATCCTCCGGAAAAAATATTGCCGGGGCTTTTACGCAAAGATCAGATCGCTGCACGATGATACAATCATGAACCGGGTAGATCGTGTTTCATATTACCCGAGGGTATGAAAAGTAATAGTCAGGTAACGTGGATTGTTTCCATTTTACCTTAATCCACGGTTAAAAAAATACGAAGGACCTGACGTACAGGCCCTTTTCCATCGGTATCGTTCCTGACGGGTTCTGCCTGCCGCTTCAGAGAGCAGTGCTGGCGGTTATCGTTCCGAACGCAAGAGAGGTACTGTTTGCTGCCCGTTTAACCCCGTCTTTCCAGATCTCAAGAGTCAGGGGCTGCTGCGAAGAAGTATCCTGTTTCTTCAGGTCAACGATAAGTGTGTTGCCGGGATTTTCTATGGCAATAATCCGTTCGCCGGAGTTCTGCACAGTGCCGGTCTCGTTTCCGGATGACCATCTGCCGGAGTATCCTCCGCGGTATATGACCCGGAGGTAAACGCCTTCATCCGGGACTGCAATGTCATCGATTTCATGACCCGATGTCATGACAATATTATAGGCAAGGGTCCCGGTTGCGCCGGAAGATGCAGCAGCATGCCCTGCCCCGCTCTGCCCGGCTGACGGGATACCTGAATCAGAACCCGGAACCGTAAGTCCCGTACTCCCCCAAAAACCACCTATGAAAAACATAACCGCACATACACCCACGACAAGCACTCCCGCAACAGCGGCAACTGCGATCCAGGGTTTACCAGACAATCCGGTATTTCTTTTTATTCCTGCCATTTTTTCACCTTGGTACAGGCACCCGGAATCAGCCGGGTGCTTCTGACTGAAACTATCCTTCGGACATTTAAACGATTTATGAGCAATTACTCTACACATCAGGAGAATCACGGGAAATAGTGTGAAAAATTGCCGGGAAAACTCACAACATCCAGCCAACGCGATTTACTCTGCGCACGTCCCGGAGGTCCGGGGGATTTGCAAAAAACCGCTCCGGTATCCCGGCAGACCATCAGGAAAATCCGGGGTGGCAGGGAGCCAAAAAAAATTGTGGGGATGTGTATGATTATGGCAGCTCGACTTCGCCAAGAAGCGAGGTGTCATTTTTCAGATCGCTCATGACAATCTTATTTGACGCAAGGGTGTAGAGCACATCTTCGATAAAGAATGCCCGTTTTACCGCATTTGTCGAAGTTGAACCGGATTCCCGGTAGTGGACCACCGTACCTTTTTCGGTAAATCCCCGGTGCACGTCCACGCCAAACACGTAAGCCCCGCCCCAGACCGGGCGCACGCTGCGGTAGGATGATGGATCCTCAACAATATGGACGGGCAGCACGAGAAGATTCTTTTCCTTGTCAAAGAGGAACGCCTTATGATCGCGGAGCACTTCGGAGTCACTGCCGGACCCGCCCAGGATCTTCTCACCAACCAGCCGGGGATTGTTCACATCCGCAACATCGAAGAGCGCGAGTTTCAGGCCGCCCCGGGTGGATTCTTTACCAACACCAATGAGATGGGTGGCATCATACGGGTGGAGATAACTGGAGAATCCGGGGATCTGCAGTTCGCCAAGTACGGCAGGGTTACGGGGATCCGAGAGATCGATGACAAAGAGCGGGTCGGTCTCGCGGAACGTTACGAGATACAGTCTCTCTCCCATGAACCGGGCAGCATAAATCTTCTCATTTTTTGCAATATTGCTGACAGACCCGATCAGCCTGAGCTGGCCATCCAGGACAGATACTTCACTGTACTGGCTGCTCATCCGGCCGTTACTGGTGTCGAATGTTGTCGCGACCCGGAGATTTCCCCCGTACTCGTCCATGGAGAACTGGTTGAGCAGTGTCCCGTCAACAACGCCATGTGCAGTGTAGGTGAGCCGGCCATTGTCAAGGGCAAAGGAGTACACGGTGGTTGCTGCCGGGATGCGGTCATCGCCCTGCCCGGAAATTGCGATATAGAGTTTTTCCAGCGAGACATATACCGTTCCGGCAGATCCGATGAGGAATGTCTTTGCCTTTACCGGGTCATCGGCCATAACATCGACCGCACCGACTGTTGTGAGGGAAAACTCCCGGTCCCGGGAATTGAAATGATAGACCGGGGGCACGGATGATCCCCTGCGGCTGTCATACATCCCGGGGAATACCACTGTATCGGTGGAGATATCCACGTTGTTGTTCGTCACAAAGTAGAGCATGGATCCGATCATGCGGGAATCCTTGTACGAACCGTCCAGCACCAGGTCGCGGACAAGGGCCGGGTGTACCGGGTCTTTTGCTGAAAAGACGTAGAGATGCGTTTTTGTGGCTGATGGTATTGTGCTGCCGCACTTTTTGGGACTGCAGTATATGAACCCGCGGGGCTGGCTCTCGGAACTTACCAGCACGAGCCGGTCCCCGTCAAGATAGAGCGACAGCGGGACACCGGAGAACTGCATGGTCGCGATAACCGATGCATTCCCTGCGGGATATGCATTCAGGATGTGAAAACGGTTGCCGGAAACTACATAGATGTACTTACCATCGGTCTTGACGATATCCGCCTCATCCACATCCTTTACCTGGACATTGGTGGTGGAATATTTTCGTTCGCCATCCGGCCCCGGTGACGATGCGGACGATGCTGCCGTTACCGTCCGGGAGACTGATGAGACTTTGACGGTCCCGGTAGCTCCGGAGAACTCCCCGCTCTGGCTCTTCTGGGTTGGCCGGAAGGATGATGAATAGACCTGGACGAGCATCTCGTCCTCTGCTGCAAGATTGGTATGGCCGGTGATCGTAAATGTATCGCCACGATAATGATCGCCTATCGGATCGATGGTTAAGTAATGATCATCCGTAAGGGGAACCGGCCGGGTGCCCTGGGACTGCGATGCAGTGACGCCCGGCGAAGGTTCGAGAACAGTGAAGAGTGCAGTAGCAGAAACATCCTGGAGGATGGCGTCGACCGTCACGATATACTCGTCGGGTTTGAACGTAGTGGTATCAACATCGAACTGCCAGCTCCGGGTTGTATGGGGCACGGACTGGTTGACCGCTCCTGAAGTAACGCCCGGCGTCGCAACAGGGTTCTGCCCTTCTTCCAGGAGTACGGGCGCATCCGCGCTAACCGTATGTGACATGAGAAATACCCGAGCTTCCTCCAGCGATGTGAATTGCTGCGGCTCTTCAGCGCCGGGTGTGATCTTCTGCTGTACTACCGGCTGGATAGCCGGCGGAGTGCTCACGGTTCCCGGTTGCTGTACCGGGAATGCTGACATTACCACGAATACAGCGGCAATGCCCAGGATAAGTCCAGCGAGGACCAGGAGAATGACTTTTTTCCGTATCATGAATAATCACCTCCGGTCACCGTTATGCCGGTAACCGGGAATATTGTTCAGTTGAAAAACGGTGCAGCGTAATAAACGATTTATGAGCAGATCCTCTACATGTCGGGAAGATGTATTGCAGGACCGAAGCAGATGAGAACTTCTTTTTGCGAACTGCTGCAAACAGCATAACGGTCTGGACTGAAGTCTGAAAAAAGGGGTCTGTTGAAATTCTCTTTTGCAAAGACGGGAGCTGATGGTGCCCTACCCTTTCTGGGTAACTGCCGTCGACAAAAAAGAGCGCCCTGCTGCGGACTCAATTACCGGTGATCCCGGGAACCCGGAAATTTTCATTTTTAAAGAGAGGACACTATGTCGTCATTGCATCCTGGTGTGCCACGGGCGTGCGGGGCAAAGCCCCGAGAGCGTCAAAATCTAAATCAAATAATTTCTCCAGAGCAGAAAGAATTTAAAAAAAAAAGAGATGTCCCGATACCCGTTCACCATTCACTTCGGTTCAACGATGCCGGTGCCAGTCTGCACCGGTCTTCTCCCTTTCCTGATCCGGTAGACAATATACCCGATAACTGCAACAGCGAGCAGGGGCAGGAAGGTGATGACGGTTATGATAATCGAATCAATGAAATCGCAGAGCCCTTCGATACCCTTGCTGAATGCGGAAACAAAATTATGCCCGGTCTCGGTGTGAACCGGTTCAGGCTCGGGATCCTGGAGGGTAATCGTGATGGTTGAGAGATCGATACGGCTGTCGAGATATTTCAATCGGCCCTCAAGCCGGTTCAGCTCGGTCTGCACCCGGTCGATCTGCTGCTGGATGGCAATGATATCGGCGACCTTGACCGCTTTCTTCATCAGCACGTAATATTGGGCGAGCTGGACCTGGCAGGACTTCTTCTGTGCCTCGAGATCGATGTACTCCTCGGTCACGTCCTCTCCCTGCGTTGAGAACGACTTCACGGTGCCGGATGATTTCACACCGGCAAGGGTCGTCTCGAACCGGGCCTGCGGGACACGGAGCACGACCGTGCCGGTATGCCGGTTGCCGGATCCCTGTACTGAGGAAG
The DNA here is from genome assembly GCA_041663625.1 of Methanoregula sp. Lineage (GTDB taxonomy): Archaea > Halobacteriota > Methanomicrobia > Methanomicrobiales > Methanospirillaceae > Methanoregula. The sequence continues at coordinate 2,784 of JBAYMI010000031.1, read as the reverse complement.
ATGAGAGATACCCTCCCTGTGCCGAGGCCAGTTCCTGGAGAGCTGCCACCGCACCGGTTACATCCTCCACTTCGAGCGTTACCGATCCGGTCCGGATGATCTTCATATTCGAATCTACCGTTCCTGCATCTTTTTTCAGCGGCGACAGGGCGGCAACGGCAATGCCCGAATCCGATACGCTGACCGTTCCCGTGGCACCGGAGAACTCTCCGCCCTGGGACTTCTGCGTGGGTTTGAACGACGAGGAATAAACCTGGACGAGCATCTCGGCGCCTTCCGGGAGGTTAGTCCTGCCGGTGATGGTGATCTTCTCGCCAGCGTACCGGTCGCCGATGGGATCGATGGTGATATAATATCCGGTGGTTCCCGGGGGGGACGATGAGGCCGAAACCTGTGGGATCCGGTTGATGTTCGTTTTCGAAGTCTCGACAATAGAAAAGAGCATCGTGCCGGTTGCATCCTCCACCACGGCCGTTGCGGTCACGATATACTCATCGGGTTTGAATGTCGAGGTATCGACATCGAACCTCCATGCCCGGTCCCCGGATTCTGACGTGTATACGACATCCGCCATACCGGCATCGTCAGCGCCGGTCTTATCGCCCGGGAGGATCTGATCTTCTGGCGGTGCGGATAATTGTTGGCCGGATACCGTGAATCCGGCATCCGGGCTGCCGGTTTCTGCAAGAACCGGAAGGACGCATGCCGTGAGCAGCAATGCAATGAGGATACCGGTAATAATGCCTGATCTGCTCAGGCAGCAATTGTTCTGGTGTATCATGTTCAGTCACCCCCAACCGGGAGATATCCCGGCCGGGACGGGTATGATTGAGAGAAACGACAGGTCTATTTAAACGATTTATGAGCAGATCCTCTACATGTCGGGAACACCGGTGGCCGGAAATAAAAGAAAATCCTGATATTATCCCGGAGAAGAACTGTTATCATGAGAGCCCTGTGGATTGTCGTCCTGTTCTGTGCAGGAGCCCTTCTCCTCCTGGCACTTGCCCCGCAGGACGGGATCCCCGGGGACCGGTACAGCGCACATGCTGTATCGGAAATTCTTCCGGGCAGTCCGCAGGACGCCGGGATAGACCACCTGCTTTCCCCGCATGAGACAAAAATGGACGGGAACAAGACCGCCCTGTTCTCTAAATATGTAGCCAGTGGCACACAGTATATCATCGTCTCGCTTTACAGCGGGGATAAGGACGATCCCATCTCGGTGACGATCATTGCTCCCGACAAAACCCTTGGCCCCTACTACGATGAATCGGATGGCATCGTTGACGGGAGGATCGACCTGAAGATCAGCAACCCGGATGGCCTGACGCCGGGACTCTGGAAATTTCTCATCCACAGCAACAAGAACATCGCGTATGGCAGTCTTGAAAACCTCTCGTGGATTAAAACCGGCACCGATGACCACAAGACTGATGAATGAATAAAAAAAGAGATATCTTACCATGAAGAGCGCACCGGCATATTTCCTGTTGCTGGTTTTCCTGTGCATTGCACTGGCAGCACCGGTCTTTGCGCTCCCGCCGGAATATACCATTGAACCCTCGTTCGGGTCAATCGGGATGGCCGCAGCGGATGTTGCTCCCATCACCTTCTGGGATCTCACGCTCCGCGAGATGGTGATCATTGCGGCCCTTGCCATCTCACCCGTCCTCATCTTTCCGGTGGAGATATTCTTTGCTTTAAAACTCCTCACCTGGCTGGGGTTCCGGCGGATCGCCCGGAACAATATCCTTGCCAGCACGATACGGAATACCCTTTTTGGCCTGATCAGATCCAGACCCGGCATCAGTTTTGTCGAATTGCTGCAGGAGACGGGGATCTCCCGCGGCGCACTCACGTACCACCTTACGCTCATGCGAATCTCCGGGAAGATCATTATTCTCGGGGACCACGGCATTTCCAGTTATTTTGAGAACTCCGGTAAGTATGACAGCAGCGAGCAGAAAGTACTGAAATACCTGCGGCAGGACACGGACAAGCAGATCCTCGTTGCACTCTCGGGCAGCCCGTTGATGTCACGCAGGGATTTAGAAAAGATCCTTGGTGTTTCAGGGCCAACGGTCACCTGGCACATGAAGCGGCTCATCAGCGACGGGCTGCTGGACATCCGTAAGGACGGGAGGTTTACCCGGTATATCCTTTCGGCAGGAACACAATCATACCTTGAAAAATACCAGGTATGCATCTCCGGCCTTCCGGAACGCCACGAGGGTATGCACTCTCCTGCCCGTTGCTATGGCATGGCCGAGACCGCAGAATTGTAACCGGTCCTGAAATCCGGTTCATGATACGTGGATCCGGTTCCCGCACGTCCGGGGTCCGGGTGTTCTCCTATAATTTTCAGTAAATTTTCCCAGGGTTTCAATTTTTTTGCTCTGTTGAAATCCTTTTTTACAGATAAGATCGTCCACTTCGGGCGCCATCAGTCCCCCTTAGGACGGGGAGCATTGCGATGTCTCCGAACATATTGCCACCCCATTGATAACGGGGAATTATTCCGGTAATACAGCGGCATCGTAATGCGGGGGATCCGGTGGGGGCAGAGCTGAAGGCTGATCCCCCGGAAGCGTTACACGGTAAATCAAATGATTTCTCCAGAGCATTTTTTCCCAACAAACGTATCCGTTCCTGCCCGGTATAATTCGTGAAAATCTGAAAAGATCGTGAGAGTAATGGCACACGATCGGAACAACCGAGTTTAGATTCCAGATATCGGGCATTCCGTTTGTCCGGTTGTAATGCATTGTCCCGACCGGTTAC
>JBAYMI010000030.1:0-12903 GCA_041663625.1 Methanoregula sp. | reverse complement strand
GTGCGATGGCAATCGTGACTCTCCCGTAAACTTTCTTTGGTGCAACCAGTTCCTTCCTTCTGGACGTTGCAAGGGCGCAGGGCTCCGCGACGCCGAGGAGACCTATCCGGGACGCCCGCGAGGGCGAGAGCCCCGGCTGTGCGTTTATGGTATCATCCTCAAGGAATATCAAATTCCCGGAACGTGCTGAGACCGCACCGGTCAGTCCCGCTTCGTGCAGTTTCTTGACCGTGGTTGCATAGACCATCACATCCCTTTCAGAAATCCCGGCCTCTTCGAGCGCCCGATCGATCGCGGCAGTCACCTCTTCCGCACCAACATCTTTCCGGCACCCGATCCCGATGGTGAATTCCCCGCGTTTTACGAGAATGGAGACATCGGGACCGGCGAGGACAATCGAGGGACCCTGCACTGCGTGGACCGGGATGTCCGCTTCCAGCAGGGCAGCATTCACCGCACGCGTGGAATCGCGGTTGATCACGTCCGTTCCGGTCCGTTCCGCAAGGGTCTCGACCGAGTCACGGCCCCGGGATTCCGTTGCCGTGGTGATGACCGGCACAAGGCCGAGGCCCGCAAGTTCCTTTGCGAGTTCGTTTGCGCCATGATGCCCCCCGAGTACGGGGATGGCGTACCGGAAATCCGGGCTGACAACAACAACCGCCGGGTCCTTCCACTTGTCGTCCAGCAGCGGGGAGATCTTCCGGACAACAATGCCCATCGACATCAGGGCAATGATCCGCTTCTTTCCTGAAAATACCGTGGAGAAAATTTCCGAAGAATATTCTGCAACATCTGCGTGGAGAAATGCTGCAATCCGGCAGGCTTCCTTTCGCGAGTACGGGAACGTGATGACAACCGTGTCGGTCATGAGTAGAGGTGCGATCGCGTATAGCCGCATGCAGTTCCCAGGACGGCGTGCCCGACAATGAGCAGGGCCGAGCGCGTGATTCCGGCTGCTTTTGCCTTCTCCGCGATATCGGCAACCGTGCCCCGGATGATCGCCTGGTCGGGCCACGAGGCATGGTAGATCACGACCGCTGGCGTATCGCGCGGGCAGGAGAGTTTCTCCGTGATCTCGGCAAAATGTTCGCTCCCGAGAAAGAACGCCATAGTTGCCGGGACCCGGGAGAGCTCAGTAATGTAATCGGTGTCAAGAGTCTTTCCCGCCGGCCGGGTGATGATGAGCGTGTCGGAGACTCCTTTGGGAGTGTACTCCGTGGTGAGTGCGGCTGCCGCAGCAAAGACCGAAGAGACACCGGGAACTACCCGGACCGAGAGGCCAGCCTTTTCCAGTTCTGCAATCTGCTCGACAATAGAGCCATACAAGGCTGAATCACCGGAATGGAGCCGGACAACGCGTTTGCCGTTCCGGGCCCGGTCGATCATGAGGGAGACTATCTCGTCCAGGTTCCGGTTCCAGCTGTCCACTTTCTCCGGGGCCGGGCTGCTTGCCACGAGCACCGGATTGACAAGCGATCCGGCATAGATCAGCACGTCGGCCTTGTCGAGCAGGTTCCTTCCTTTGACCGTGATAAGTTCCGGGTCGCCGGCACCGGCGCCTACGAACCAGATCACGTTCCTGTCATCATTTGCTGGCATACATCACGCTCATGTAATCGCTTTTCTCCGGGAGCTCGTCATTGCGGTACACTTTCATGTCATCGAAGAACATCCGCTCGACCAGTATGAACTCCCGATAGCCTTCGGACTCCAGGGCAGCGGCACGGGCTTTCGGCTTGCGCACTTTGAGGAGAATCTTCGTATCCGAAACGGTCCCATCCGAGACCGAGAAACCTTCGTTGACGGTAACGCCGGCAGCTGCGGCAAAGGCCGTGATGGAACTGATACCCGGCTCGGTCCGGAACTCAATTCCGGGATGCGTATTCGCAATCACCGCACAGAGACGCGAGAAAGTTGAGAAGAAGTTCGGGTCGCCAAGGATCCCGAAGACCGCGAGGCCCTTCTCCGCAACGGGCGCGATCTTTTTTGCATTTTCTTCAAGGCACTTCCGGATCTCTGCCTCATCGGTTGTCATCGGGAAGTCGAGCATGACCGCGTCGCGGTACGGGGCAACGAGATCCTGCGCGATCCTTCCCGGCACAAAGACGCAATCGGCGTCTTTGAGGAGCCGGACCGCCCGCAGCGTTAAGAGCTCGGGGTTTCCCGGCCCAAGGCCGAGGCCTACGAGCATGCCGTTCCCCTTCCGACAATGATGAAGACCGGATCGATCGGCTTGAACATGAAACTTCCCGCAATCGCGTGCGATCGCGAGACCTGAACCTGCAAAACCTCGCAGAAGAGCCCGAGTTCCTGGAGAGCGGCAACCGCATCCGTAACCGTTGAGAGGAGCACCGCGTTTATCACGATCGTCCTCCGCACGTGTTTTGCCAGCAGCGGGAGGAGGGAAAGCAGGTTCTTTGTCCCGCCGACAAACGCACAGTCGTACACGGCAGTGCCCTGCAGGAATTCCGTTGCTTCCGTGCAGGAGAACGAGACCGTGCGTACGCCGGCTTCCTTTGCCGTCTTCGTTGCAAGGGCCACGGCCTCGGGCCGGATATCGAGCGAGACAACGGCCTTTGCCGATTTCGCGAGTGCGACCGAGACTTTCCCGGTACCACAGCCGATCTCAAGCACCACATCGGTGCTGCGCAGTCCCAGCTTCTGTAAGGAGACTGCCATGATCTCATCCTGGGTGGGTCCGCCGGGGAGTTTATCGCTGGGCATCTTCACAAGTTTTGTTGGGTTAAGGTATAAAAGATTGTTTTAGGTGAGGGGAATGGACAGGAGACAAGGATTGAAAACAAGATTAAGAGAAAAATGAACAGATGCGGTCCGTAGAAGATCCATTCCACGATATATGAAAAGAGGGGCTGTGCTTCAGAATCCTGATCCGGTAAATTTCACCGGTCACATGCTTTCTTTCGCAGCCCCACGGTGAGAATCGTAACCGACAATTTTCATACCAGATTCATACGTTCTCGTAAAAAATTTTGAAGATCTTAATAATTTCATAAAAAATTTGTCGAAATGGATGCTCTGTTGAAATGCACATGAACTCCCGGTTCGCACCCGAACCATGAAAATGGTGAGAATATAATCTGGGGATGGCTCCCCGCCTCAGGGCCTCTCCGAGGCATTGCGGGGCAATACGTTGTTTTCAAATTGTGGAGAGGTACTGATCCGCCGCGGGGGTGCACCGCATTTCGATGTTTCTGTGTTACCGGAATAATTTCCCAATACTAATGAGTTAGTAGGATATCAGGTGATATCGTAATGCGCCCTGTCCCCAATGGGAGACAACCTGGCGCAAGAGGGGAGATATCTTGTCTGCACAAAAAAGTTTTCAACCGAGCAAAAATGAGAACCGTGAACAAAAAATTTTCAGAATTTTTCCCGGAACATTTTTTAAAAATGTCCCGGACTTCGCTCACTCATATCCACAAATCCTGAACTCGCAGGTTTTATTTTCAACGCAACCCTGGCAGACTGCAAGAACAATTTCGCACTGCGCACAGTCTGGCTTCTTCTCGAGATCGCAATGATTGCAATCGGGTTCATCGAAATCCTGGAATGATTCATCAGGCTCACCGGAATTTTCCTGGCGGATGGATTTTTTCTTGAACTCCTCGTTGCACAGGTTGCAGTACGCATCGAGGCATGATTGACATTCCGCGGTTAAGGGATCGCACCCCCAGTTCAGGTAGGTCATGCTGGTATCCTAGGTTAGATGTCACAAAAACTAAAAATGATTGCCGGGTTTCATCATCACCACCCGTCCGCGTCCCAAATCCCGTGGGTGATACCTGTTCTCAAAGGAAACCAGCTCTATACAGGCCGGTTTTTCTCTGCAGATATCCCTCCGTTCTTCAAAAGAGCGTTGCACAGGGTTTTTCTGTGACACTTCTCCGGAAAAGGCCCGAAACCGGCCGGTCGGATCGATCCGGAAAATGGCGATCTGGGGCTGCATTGGGGCCGGATGGGCAGGATCGGGAGTGCAGGTCACTCAGTCAGGATATGTACGACATTCCTTCAAGCCACTCTGTCATGACGGTGGGGGCTGTTGTTTTCTGGAGAAGCCGTGGTGGGTATACTGGATAGATGGGCCGGAATATGTTCCGGGCCGGGAATTTTTTTGGTAAATGTTCCGGGAATCTTTTGTAAAATAAATTCAGGAAACGTGTGGGAAAAATATTCTTAACATTTTTCTGCTTTACAGAAATCCTTCGGGATTTTACGTGACACTCTCGGGGGCTCCGCATTGCGATGCCGCTGCATTACCGGAATAATTCACCGATATTGAGGGGGTGGTTGTATATTCAGGAGGAATCGTAATGCTTCCTGTCCCCCACTGGAGGCTGGTGGTGCAAAAGGGGGCGATCATTTCTGCAAAAAAAAAGGTTTTCAACAGAGCAAATGGTTCAGAAAGATTCCAGGAAAAAATTTCAGAGAGAATTTCTCAAAAATATGGGGAAAAATGGTTCAGAGAAAAATTCATGGGAGTGGTGTTCATTGCAGTGATTGTAAAAATTGTACTGCACACCGCCGTCATCGAAGGGTCGCCCCCGCAGCGGATCAGTGACGTCTCTTTTACTCCGGCTTCCTTGCGCTCACGAAAATATTGTAGGCCAGCTGGGGAACCCGTTTCTCGACAAAGGGTTCGATCTTCGTCGCGATGTTGAAGAGCGGATCGATCATGTCGATGTGGGCAAACGAGCACCACTTCACATCGACACCGGTGAACCCGGCATCGGCAAAGAGGCGATGCATCTCCTCTTCATCGTAATAGTGCTCGCCGAAATCCTTCATGACCACATGCCGAACCTGCATCTTCTCGCTTATCTGGTATAACAGGGGAATTCCCTTGGTCAGGAGTTTCTTGCCCAGGGTTAAGATGGCGATCGAGCCGCCGGGTCTCATTACCCGGTACGCTTCGGACAACATGGCCTCGGGTTCCTTGACATAACTGAATACCAGCAGACTGGAGATGGCATCAAACGAGTTGTCGCGGAAGGGAAGTGCATTCCCGTTTCCCTCGGCAAAGTTGCATCCGGCACACCGAAAGCGTGCCCGCTCCACCATCTTCCTGCTGATGTCAAGACCCACCGCGGTTCCCCCATTGCGGATATATTTCTCGACAAAGAGGCCGGTCCCGCAGCCGATATCGAGCAGGTCACCCTTTTCGGGAAGGGCCCTGATGAGGTAACTGCTGATGTGGGTATGGTAGTTCCTGCCGCGGGGATGATCATAGTGGTGATCGTAGGTGCCGGCAACTGAATCGTAATGGGTACGGATCTTCTCTTCTTTTATCGTGCTCATGTAAAAATTCCCTGTACTCCCGAGGTAAATGCCCCCAGTTGCACATATTCGTTGTTTGCATGCTTCATCCGGTACTCCGCATCGGCGAGGGCAATGGCAAGGGCCGGGTGGTTGTATTCCCGCTTCAGGATGGTGCGGATCTCAGCGAGGACTTCGCTTCCCGAGAGCCCGTAATCGATCATCAGGGATTCGAGACGGCGTAATGCACCCCGGGAATCTCCTTCCTTGAGGAGGGTTACGGCCTGCGTGGCAATGGTCGTTGTCTCGGACTGCGAGATTGCATTCAGTTCATTGCATTTTCCGGTCGTGAGCGCAACCTGCATCAGCAGGATTGCCTGGCGCAGATCCCCCCCGGCTGCCTGCACGATCAGGTCCAGGTCATCTTCAGAACAGGTTGCGCCATCCGGTTTTTCCTGGTTTTTTATCGTGGAGATGTACCGGAACATGGTGTCGTGATCGATGGGCGCAAAGAACAGTGGCAGGCAGCGGGAGGTGATTGCGGGAATGATGGCGCTCTGGTTGGTGGTGGTGAAGATGAACCGGCAGGTCCCGCTGGTCTGTTCCATGATTCGCCGCAGACCCTGCTGGGCATCGCGGGTCAGGGCATGCGCATCCTCGAAAACCAGGAGCTTGAACTCTGCATCAAGGGGGCGGAGCGATGCGTACCACCGGATGATGTACTTGAAGTTGGTGATCAGGGACTGGTTCTTCTGGTACAGGTGAGTGTACCGCTCGTCCTGTTCGAGCAGCGCCTTTCCCTGCTGGAAGATATCGGCAGTCTGGAAGATCGTGGTGTTCTGCTGCCAGTTCTCCTGGTACAGGTCCTTTGCGAAACATTCGATTGCAACGCTCTTGCCGGTCCCGTGCGGACCGGTGAGAATGAGGTGAGGCACGGTCCTGGATCCGGCAAAGGAGGTGAGGTGGCGGAGGATGATATCCTGTCCCACGATCTCCGCTGATGAATGCGGCCGGTATTTCTCAGTCCAGAGCATGGGCCAACCTCAATGTAATCTCACGTATTGCTTCCGATAAAAGATAATGGTTGTCCAGCGATGAGATCAGGCGGCGCCGGTCGTCTTCGGTCAGTTCCCGGCAGGCCCGGGTGATCTCCGGCAGCGCCCGGGTGACTTCGTCGACTACGGTCAGCGTGGCCTTCTGTGCTGTTCGTGAAAGAGGGTTGAGGTCAACAGCAATGACCTTCTTTCCCATGCCAATTAGTGCTTCGCAGCGATCCCCGTCCTCAAGAGGAACAAGGATCACATCGGCCGCGTACATCCCCTCCCTCCGGCACCATGCCCGGTCGTGCGTGAGGGGGAGCAGGCGCTCAGCCTCGCCGGAAAAAACATCCGCACCGGCTTCCGTGAGCAGAGCCTCGATCTGGGCTACGCGTTTCTCGGTGCGATGGAAGAGGTTTACTTCAACGATTGCCCCGCAGGCTTCCTGCAATGCTGCAATCTCCGGGGCCGCAAGTGCTGCCGTGTTGCCATTGACCGAGATGACGGGATGCCTGGCTGAAAGCAGCATGGCCGCAGCGGTCTGTTCGGCAATCCGTGCGCTCCCGAGGGTCCGCTCGCCCAGCAGGTAATCGAAGGCTTCTCCCCTGCCGTGCGAAGTGAGGCCTTCCATGGCCACGATACCGGACCGGGCGCAGTCCGCCAGGCGCTCGCGTGTTACCAGGGAGCGGTAGCGGGGATGATCGGGAGGGATCATGGCAATACTCCGGTTACCCGGGCCCCGGTCCGGGCCATGCTGCATTCATAGACCTCGCCGGTCTGCGCGAGGATCTGCCGGGCATCCCTGCCATACGCGAATACGCCATTTCCCAGCAGGGTCATGCTCGCCGGGACATCGTGTGCGGTGCAGGTCTCAAGGACTTTTTTTACCCCGGGTGTGGCAAGCCCGCTGTGCAGGGCAAACTGCCGGGAGAGCCGGAAGAGATCCCCGACATTTTTTGGGGATGACCGGGGAAATGCCGTGGAGACCTGCTCCATCTGGCGGGGCGACCCGAGCACGCTCGGCGTGTGGATGGGGCCGAAACTGACCGTATAGATCGGCTCTGTGAGATCGTACCTTCTCTCGATCCGTCCATCGATCCCCGGGCCTTTCCGCACAACCCATCCCCCTCCCTGGCAGGCGGAAACGTCGCCAAGGCCGGTGCGATGCTGGACTTCTGCCTCGTGGGCATACAGCGCAATGTCATGTTCGGCAAGATCCAGGTGGTACAACCGGTTGAGTGCTGTCAGTGTTGACAGGAGTGCGGCTGCCGAGAGCCCGAACCCGGCACCGATCGGGAGCTGGCAATCCGTGACAACGGAAGCGGTGATACCGAGACGCTCCATGACCGATTCGAGCAGAGGAGACCCTGCCCTGCTCTCTCTCACCGTGCCGCGGGCATCTTTGCGGTTGACGAGAACCGACGTCCTGCCGGATGCAGCAACGGTGGCAGAGACACCTTTGTCAATGACAATTCCCGCACCAATGCTTCCGGTTTCAGCCCGGGTATCTCCGCTGATGCGTTTGAAATATCCCGAGATGTGGCCCGGGCAGAAAGCGGTGACAGTACCTGGTTTCATGGATGGCCCTTTGTTCACTCACTATTGGTCTTTTCTTACTATAAGGCATCCTGACCGATTCGCTGGCCGTCAACCGGCAGGAGATAATATTCTCGTGGTGCGTTTGATTCCGGGAATTTCCGGGTTCTGGAAATTCCGACTCATACACGATATCATGATGGGGGCAGATACCCCCCTACCTTCCGGGGGGAGGCCGCAGCCCCCGATGGGATGCCCACGCGGCGGATCAGTGACTATCGGCATACCGGAAAACAGGGTATTTCCCTTCCGTGCGCCAGAGATGCTCTGAGGCGGGGTGTTCTCACCAGATTACATTCTCGCTATTTTCATAGTCCGGGTGTGAACGCTCACGCTCGTTCATGGGTGTTTCAACAGAGCAGAATTTTTAAAAAAAAACAGTTGTTTCATTAATGAATACACCGGATTATCCATTGCTGAATTTACCGGTCCTGAGTATTTCGCACCAGATCGTTTCAGCAACTTCCTCTTTGGTGCCCGTGATCCGCACTTTGCCACCGGATGTGAGCAGGTGGTAGTCCCCGGTGCAATTCCCCATGGTCTCCGGGTGATTCATCAGGACCATGGAGATGCCATTACGGATCATGGCTTTGGCCTGGACCTCCGGTTTCCGGTCGATCTTGAAGGCAACCGTGAAGGGGGCATACCGTTTCACGACGTCCCCCAGCAGTTTCGGGAGAGGGCGAAGATCGATGACCGCTGGTTTGCCGCTCGCGATCTTTCCCGCTTTTTTCTCTGGTGCGAAATCCGAGATTGCCGCTGCACTGATGTAGATGTCCGCGCCCTTCTGCCCTTTCAGATGATCGAGGACCGCTTTACGCATCTCATCCGCGGTATCCGAATGGAGATTCTGCACGCAGGGAAAGGTATCCCGGTGAACGACCGTGACGTCCGCCCCGAGACGGAATGCCTGGAGAGCGAGTTCCCTTCCCATCTGCCCGCTGGACCGGGTGGTCAGGATCCTCACATCGTCAACCGGTTCGCGGCACGGCCCGCTTGTTATGAGAACACGCTTTCCGGAAAGGGGTTTTCCCATCACCGCCCGCTCCGACCAGAGCACGATCTCGCCGATATCGGCAATCTTTGCTTTTCCCTCTTCAATGCGCGGGGAGAGAACCCTAATACCCCAGGCTTCCAGTTTCCTGATATTTTCCGTAAGGCCCGGGTGCCGGAACATGCTGTGGTGCATTGCCGGGACGACCAGCACCGGCATACCGCTGCCTATCGCTGTTGTGGCAAATGTCGTGACGGGCGTGTCGTCGATGCCGCAGGCGATCTTGCTGATGGTATTCGCGGTGCAGGGTGCGATGAGCAGGAGATCGGCGCTGCCATCGTCCCCGCAGCAGGTCACATGCTCAACAAGACCGGAGATCCGGGTGATGACCGGCCTGCCGCTGGCATAGGAAAGGGCATCGGGAGTGATGATCCCCGCTGCTGCATTGCTCATCACGACCTGCACGACGGCACCTTTCCTCCGCAATGCGTGGATGAGTTTCACGCATTCAACTGCGGCAATGCTTCCCGTAACCGCAACAACAACCTGTTTTCCGGTCAGGGTCTGCACGGGCGTCATGAGATCGTCACATCCTGCACCACATGCCATGCATGCGGCCGGTATTTCTTCACTTTATGTACCTGGATGGAAGCAGAAAAACCTGCTCCTTCCACCATTACCCGGATCTGTTCATCGGCCGTGCCGATACTGTGGACATGGAGAATAGTCCCGGGCTTTGCATGGGCGAGAGCCTCGGGGAGCATGCTCACCGCGTCAAAATGCCCCATCACGATCCGATCATAGGTGCCATCCAGGGATGTACGGCAGTCGCCCGGCGTTGCGGTGATGCGACTGGTGAGCCGGTTCTCCCGGATATTCCGTTCCAGGTACCCGAATGCAACGGGATTGATCTCGATAGCATGAACCCGGGCACCGGCACCCGCCAGGGGGATCGTGAAGTACCCGATGCCGGCAAACATATCGGCTACGCGTTCGTTGCCGGACCCGGCCCGGATCAGACCGGCAAGCCGGGTTTTCTCGTTCCGGTTGCCCATCGAGAACATGACCTTCTGCGGATCGAGAAAGTACGTGTACCCGCTCTCTTTATGGCGCACCTCGCCAGCGGTACCCCAGAGGATCTCGGTCTCCGGTGTCCGGGTCACCTCCCGGAGATCGGTAATCCAGACAACCCCCCGGGGGTGGCGGAAACGGATGATCCTGTCAAGTTCGGCAGGGGCGGGCTTCTCGCCGTGGATCACCGCCACGTCGCCCATCATGTAATAGCCGGGGCCGGCATAGCGCTGCCGTTCCGGAATCTCCGCATCGAACGGCTCGCCCAAGAGGACCGGTACCCATGCAATATTTCCCTCGATGTAGGGATCCCGCGCAGGATCAACCCACCCGGCATTGCCAATCGCAGGGAGATCAGCCCGTCTGATTTTCCGTACTCTCATTCTTATCTGACAATGACTACCTGGTTGCCATCCCGGAGAATGCTGACATGATCCCCGGCCTGGATTGCAACCCACCCGGGTTTTGCAAGCTCGATTGTCTTCCCGGAGACCGGATCGAGGACACCGATACCGGATGTCTCGGAGAATGCGATGAGGGCCGACTCGGCACTCCGGGCATTCCCGATGATACGTTCGATCGCATCGTCCCGCAGGGTCTTCGACGTCCCGTCCCGGAGATCCGTCACCCGCACAGAGCGTGTTTCCACCCGTTCGACTTCGTAATACCGGTTCGCTGCCCGGACAACATCGTGTTTCTGGAACCGGGGAAGGCGCACGGAATAGGTGATCCGGTACAGCTGCCGGCCGTTCTTCTCGCCAACGAGTTTCGGGTGCGTTGTGTACCGCCCGCCGAGCTGGGCAACAATCCCCTGCGATATCAGGAGGCCGATGTGCTGTGAGCCGATGATGATGTCGATGCCGTCATGGATCTCGTTCATGTCCGAGATGAACGAGAGGCGCTCCCCCCCGGACTGGAGATTATCCTCGATCTGCTGTGCGATGGATGCCGACATCTGGATCTCAAAGGTGCTGGGAATCCGGTCTTCCGCCCTGACCTGGACGATCCCCTCGTAATAACTCCCGCTGATCCGGTTGCAGCGATCGCACTGCTCCTTGTGCCAGATCAGTTCGACCGTGCAGGTTCCTTCAACCGCGGTCTTGTATATGGTGCCGCGGAGAGTCAGGGTGGCCCGTGACCGGTTCTGGGTCATGTCGACAATGGTCACATCGATTGTTGGCTTTTTCACATCCGGGTGGAAATGCACTGCGGATCTTGCAAGTTCCGGGCCCAGTTCGTCCCGCTCACGGTTGGTGTCAGTCCAGGTGTTGACCTGTTTTGTTGCCCCGCAGCTGGGGCACTGGACATGCTGGACCCGGTTGTCGCAGGTGAACCATGGCGTGCTCCCGATCTGGCACTGTTTGCACAGCCCGTCGGTTTCAGAAGGCCTGCCACATTTCGGGCAGAAATTATCACGTATACTCATAAGTTGTAGATCTGTGCGTGCGGTATGCTGCCGATCATGATGCAGTCGGCCCGCGTCAGGAGTCCCATCTCGATGGCGAGGCAGATTGTCCGCTCTCCGATGAGATTGATATTTCCTGCATTCTTCAGTGCTTCCCTGACCTCATTCTCGGTTACGGGAGTCTTGCCATAGAAGGAGTCGTGGATTATGACTTTCATAGTCTCGTTGCAGATCGTAGTATTGATAAGCTCGCGATCGCAGACTGCCACGACATCCGCCGCCTCCCGGGAACGGTGAATCTTGAGGAACATTGATCACTCATTGGCGGGCGGGAATAAAAAAAGGTGAGTCTGTACCAGCACCCGGGCTCATTCCAGGATAATGGGAACGCCGTATACTTTCTGTATGGTCTCTGCATGGACCCGGAAGCAGTCTTCTTCGGTCATCTGCCCGGATTCGATCAGCTTGTGGGTATAGCGGGGAACGGATTTGGGACCGATGACGGCGCCCGGCCGGGAGTTCTCGTCCATGTAGTCGCTCTCCATGGTGAATGCCCTTCCCGACCGCAGCAGATCCGGTATCGCCTCGTGTTTTGCGATGAGCGAGGGGTGCAGGGGGGTGTCGGGTCCCCCGTAGTGTTTGACCACGCGCTCTTTTGGCATGCCGGCATGGCGTGCCATCTCCACGAGATCCGTGCAGGGCCCGGTCTCGGCATGAACCTGGAGGGCGCACCCGCAGTCCGCGGCAGCAGAGAGAGCGTGCATGAGCACATCGTTCGATGCAGCGAGCAGCTCCGGGCTCACCTCGTAATGCGGCCTCCCGCTCTTCAGGGCAACGGCTTTTCCCTCGCGGACATAGCGTGCAGCACAATCGATCCCCCCTTTCATGGTTTCAACGGCGGCTGCGAGCGGCATGCGCCCGGTGAGGTGCGTGATCTCGGCCGGGTGGACACCGAGAACCGGAAAGGCAATGACGCCCGTCTCCCGGATCAGTTCCGCGATACGGATCGTCTCGTCGAATACCCGGGCATAGTCTTCGCCCGTGACCGGGTGAACTGACAGTGACCAGGAAGGTTTTGACACGAGAAAAAGGTGCGTGCCCCCGACCCGGGAAAAATCCTTCACCGCTTCGAGACCCCGGCCATTGACCGGGTCGATATGGATATGATCGTCAGTTATGGGAATTGTTCTGGATTTCATGGCAGTCCACGATCTTCATGAGAGGATATCCTTTGTCCGGGAAGAGACGGGCCCGGCAGTAGGCAAAGCCGACCCGTGTTACGATCTCGGCATCGAACATCATGCCCGAGAGCTCGCTGTATCCGAACCGGTTCTCGGTCATCAGGCTCCGGTCAAGCCTGACGGTGATCTCCTCAACGCATGGCTGGAGGATCACTGCCTTCTCGATCGCCGACTCTATGCTTGCTGCGGATGCACGGGAGATGGGGGTTCCCACCCACTGGTGGTAGAGCGCCCCGAGTTTTATCCCGGCTTCGAATACTGCCTGTTCCCTGTCGCCTGTCATTT